>CAZHOC010000679.1:0-4036 GCA_964534295.1 uncultured Bacteroidia bacterium
TAGCGCTGAGTCAAATGGCTCAAGAAAAATGGCCGCAGGCTACAGGCAGTTTGCAGCCTTTGAGCAACAATAGCGTCTATGAAGAAGAAGTGCGTTGGAACCGACTCCTGATTGCATTGCACGAAGGGCAAACCGAATACGCAAACAGCCTTATCGAAGAGATTTTACAAGCAGCCAGACACTATAAACAAACTGAAACTCAAGATATAAAAGCAGCTTTGGACCAAATGAAACACTAAAAGCAATACTTTCCTAAGCTATACTACTAAATGAAGATTACGATTACTTCCCTAGAACTAAAATCACCTTTTAAGTTTTTTGCGCTTTCTCGCTACGCTTTAGCAATCACACGACAACTCAAAAACACTAATTGCGCGGCTTTTAAAAAACAAGGGATCTGGACCAAGCATTATACGATGACCCTTTGGGCCAGCGAGTCTGAGTTACAAGATTTTGCCCGCTCTGGGGCTCATCTCGAATCCATGAAAAAGAGTAAAGACATCGCCAAGGAGATCATTACCTTGACCATGGATGGCTCCGAACTCCCCTCTTGGAAAGAAGCCAAAGCCTTACTCGAGAGTAAAGGTAAGCGCCTCAGTTTTAGCTAAATCCTTGGCTGATGACTGGCAGCGGACAAACTTTTAGCTCAGACTTGAGTTAGATTGCCCTATACCTAATCGGAATCTTATGCAAAAGCTTTTCATGTTTTTAGCCTTAGCTGGTCTATGTTTTGTTGCTTGCGAAGATCCCGATATGCCTCGCGAACCGAGCAAACCTTATACGGGTGATATTCTAAACGAAATCAGTCGCCCCCCTGCCTATTTTGGTTTAGACCCATTTTATGAGAAATACCTCGATGCCGACGGCATCCCGATTTTTACGGGTATCGAAATTCCCGAGGAAGCGATCCGTAGAGTCAAGGCCAATGTCGCGACCATGGTCGCGGGCGAAGAGTCTATGCGCCGCCGCTTGATCGATAATTACGTCCGTATTGTCATTTTAGCTTTGATTGAGCCAATGGACACTATACCGGAGTTGGCTGACCAGAATTTTAGTGAAGAGACGCGTTCCCGAGTAGGGGACGAATCCCTCGCCATCATGGTCATACCCGAAGAAAACATCCTCTGCTTTCCCAATGATCCGAGTGAGGGCGAAGATGTCTTTGTCCGCACCTTTGCTTTGACCATGCTCAATACCGCTATCCCCTTGATCGAGCCTAATTTCCCCGATTCTCTCAATGCCCAATATGAGCGTATTTTGCAGAGCGGTATCTGGGACAATACTTTGGCGGCAAGAAGTCCTGAAGACTATTTTGCCGAAGGCGCTCAGACTTGGTTCAACGTCAATCGCCAAGCTGATCCCGCTGATGGAGAGCACAACTTAGTGGATACACGCATTGAACTAGCGGCCTACGATCCAGGACTTTATGATCTTCTTTCCTTATTTTTTGCCGATGATTTAGAGCTTGATAGCTGTAGTTTATAATTTAGCGGCCTCGCCGAACGCTAATTCTAGTTTTGCGTTTATAGGGAGACAAATATTTTAACATGTCCCAAGAAGAATTACCACAGTTGCCCTACGCAACCGTAGATATACCCGAAACATTTTACAACGATCTCACCTCCTCTCCGCATGAGAATTGCTTGATTTGCAATCGCAGTCTGCTCGAGCCGGGGGTGATGTATACGATCGAAAAAGCGATTCGCAGACACTCTGATTTCAATCTTACTGACACCATCACTGAGGCGGCGGTTTGCATGGATTGTATGATGGATATGCAGGAGTATATCTCCGACGAATCGCGCCAGCATCTGATGGAGCATTATCAAAAGCTCGAGCCGATGCAAAGAGCCCGTAGACTGCTAGACAAGGAGGGTTACGATCTCGACAATTGGATAGGAGAATGCGCTTTCACCGGCAAAGACCTTTTTGACTGCTCGGAGTATCAAATTTCTGCTGTCTTTAGCGGTAATCAGATGTTGCTACATTTTATGCCTATGATGGTTAGTGATGTCGCGGCCAAGGAGATGGCGGAGAAGCTTTCTAAGGAAACCAAAGACAACCTAGACCGCTTTATGGGCGAGCATTTTGGTCTCCCACCTGAATTGGTCAATCTTCCGCTTTTATTATAAGAGTCTCTCAATCATTTAGGATGAAACACAACTTACTCTTATGGGGAGTGCTCTGGGGCTTCCTGAGCCCGCTTATGGGTCAGCAACTCGAAATCATCAATCCCCTTATCAGTACTGATAGTCTACGCTTTCTCGCCAAGGATAACAAAGATGGTTATTGGCGCATACCGCTTTGGGTGCAAAACTCAGCTAGTGAAAATATCTTTATTGAAAAGGCGGAAGAAAAGGAGCATCCATATCGTAAACTTTTGGCTAGATCCTCCTTCCCCGTAAAGGCAGGGGAAACGCATAGGATATTCGTATGGGCCCCGATCGATTATGATTCAGCAGGCGAAGAGCGAGAAATTACCCTCTTAGATGACTATGGCGAGGAACTGGCTAGCTTTCGTTTACAAACGGAAGTCCCCAGGCCAAGCTTTAGCAAAAGCCCCAGCGGTTGGACTAGTATACGAGAGAATCAGATCTATCCCTTAAGAGTCAATTTTGGCAATCCTACGGATCAGCTGATGATCCTAGACAGCCTGGTTTGGGACTCTGCCGCCACAGACAGCAGTCTACGCTTTAAGCGCTGGGGGATCAGTCCCACCCTGCCAGAGAAAATCGTTCCCGGAGGGAATGCAGCCATAAAAGTCCGCATCTGGACCAAAGGTCTGTTCGCGACCATTTCAGGCAAATTTATCCTGCACTATCACTTTCCTGACAGCACCCAAGGTCAACTCCCATTTGCCCATGCCTTTGGGGTAGAACCCAACATTTGGGTCGAAGAAGGTGGCCAATGGGATATTGGAACCATAGCTTACGGCCAGAAAATTAGTCGACGCTTCTGGCTCACGCATGAAGGAGCAGAATGTATTACCCTAGTGCCGGAATTTGAAAACTTTATCTCCCTTCAAGATACCATTGTTTGCCCGGGCGATACGACTTATGGGGTGGTCCAGTATCCGACCCTCTGTGATTCTGTAGGAGATTTGGATATAGAGATTGCCCTCTTCGTCAAAGAATTTAGTGGGCATGTACCCTTTCGTTTTCGAGGTCAGATGGAGGGCGAGCAGATGCCACCCGGCCTATGGCTAGCCGTACAGGACAGCGTGCATGATCTAGGCACAGTGAAACAAAAAGATCGCCAAGTCAATCATAGCGTGGAGTTGTTCAACCAAGGTCCAGTGCCACTTGAAATTGAGAGCTTTGGCTTCAGTCAGTACGTAGGGCTTTATTCTTATGTCGACAATCAGCTTGATGTCGAACTAAGTGAGGAAGTCATTCCCGTTGGCGGCTCTATCCAAGCAAATCTAACCATAGATCTTCCCTATCTGGTTTCTCCAGATTTCAATCGCTATTTCAATATTGCGGCCAAAACAGAAGGGTGTCCAGATTACAAGGCGAGGCAATCTGTAAGGATAAAACTAGAAGTCGAGCCTTAGGATCAACCCCAACCGGCGCCATAGGTGCCTGGCCATGGGATGCGGGAAAGGATTACGACCAGACCAATCAAGTAAAACCAGAAGGTAGTTTTGAACTTGGGGCCTGCCTCGCTCTGTCTTTTGGCGCGAGAGTAGCCGATAGTGATGAGGGCAATACCAATCAACATCATCAGTATATGCTCAACCGTAAAAAAGCGTAACTGAGCATCCTTCATGACGCCACTTACGAAAGACACTTTAGGACTCATCGTGTATAATACCAAGCCAATCACTAATTGGATGTGAGTGCTGATCAAGGCAAATAAATTCCATCTTTTGTCCATGTCTGTAAACTCACGCTTGCCATTCATTTTGGTGGCAGCGTTGACAATGGCGATGAGGATGAGGATCAAGGCGATCCAGCGTAGTCCAGAGTGTAAGTGAACGAGTCCTGAATACATATCGTAGCGCTTTGTAGTGAAATAGCAATTTATATTTTTTTTG
>CAZHOC010000680.1:0-4035 GCA_964534295.1 uncultured Bacteroidia bacterium
GACATAGAACTGCAAGCACAAGACCACTCCGCTGCTACCAAGGCACCAAAACTATTCAAGGAAACTTGTGAGATCGACTTTAATCAAACCAGCGAAGAAGTCCATAACTTTATTCGAGGGCTTAGCCCCTACCCCGCGGCTTGGACTACCTTAGCGGGTAAACAACTGAAGATACTGAGGAGTGAGATTGTAATGACCATGGAGATGCCTACTAGTCCGCCAGGTACTTTTGCTTCAGATAATAAGAGCTATATTCAGATTAGCACGATTAATGGCTACATCAACCTCTTAGAGCTTCAGTTGCAGGGAAGAAAGCGGATGAAGGTGAAAGACTTCCTGAATGGATATACCTTTGAATGAAGTATCTTGTAACGATCCATGAGTTGGTATTAACTGTAGATTTCCAAGCAAAACTGTTTGAACATGAAAATAAGTAGAAAAGGATTCTTCAAAGGATTGGCACTAGGTACGATTTCTTTACCGCTTTTTTTGCGGTCTTTGATGAGTGAGAATATCGCTCAGAATCAACAGGGAGGACCAAATGCTATTAGTGGGAAACAGTACAATTGGAAGATGGTAACTACCTGGCCACCCAATTTCCCAATTTTGGGCGAAGCCTGCCAACATTATGCGGATTTGGTGAAAGAGTTATCAGGCGGAAGAATGAACATTCAAGTGTTTGGCGGTGGAGAGCTGGTGCCCCCCTTGGAGACTTTTGATACAGTCCGAAATGGTGGTGCCGAGATGGGACATGGGGCAGCCTATTATTGGGCAGGAAAAATACCCGCTGGACAGTTTTTTGGTTCAGTACCCTTTGGAATGAATGCCCAACAATTAACGGCCTGGATTCTTACGGGTGGAGGAATGCAGATGTGGGAAGATCTGTACAAAGATTTCAACTTGATCCCCATACTTGCTGGTAATACGGGAGTACAGATGGGCGGGTGGTTTAATAGAGAGATTAACAGTATTGAAGATTTAAAGGGATTAAAGATGCGGATTCCAGGGCTCGGGGGTAAAGTACTGGAGAAAGCCGGAGGTGCCCCGGTCTTGCTAGCAGGCAGCGAGATCTACACGGGTTTAGAACGAGGTGTGATTGATGCTACGGAGTGGATTGGTCCTTTTCATGACTCGAAAATGGGATTCCCTGAAATTGCCAAATACTACTATTCTCCTGGCTGGCATGAAATGGGCACAGCTTTAGAGCTAATTATTAATAAAGAAAAGTTTGAAAGCCTACCATTTGATTTACAAGCTATACTTCGCACCGCTTCCTTACAAATCAGTACTTGGATCTTGAGCGAAATGGAGACCAAAAACGCAGAGGTTCTAGCCAGCTTAATGGACAAAGGTGTAGATATCCGCCCATTTCCGCAAGAGGTAATCGATCAGTTGAGAATCTATACAGCTGAAGTAATCGAAGAAGTTACGGCTAATGACCCAGTAGCAGCTAAAGTTTATGCCTCTTATGATGCCTACCGAAAAAGAGCGGCTGCTTGGTCTGAATGGACGGAGAAACTCTTCTACACTAAAATCCAAAGCTGATGGGCCAGTCTACATCATAGCGAAAACTGCAGCAGGCTGATCAATTCAGGGAATAAGATGACTAATCCCAGAAATACCAATTGAATCAACACAAAGGGAATAATCCCTCGATATAGATGCTGGGTAGTAACCGTGGGCGGCGCCACTCCCTTGAGATAGAAAAGGGAAAACCCAAATGGGGGTGAAAGAAAAGAAGTCTGAAGATTCAGGGCCAGTAAAATTCCAATCCAAATCAAGTCAATTTCCAGCTCCAAGAAAATGGGCGCTACGACTGGAACGATAATGAAAATGATCTCAATAAAGTCGATAAAGAATCCTGCCACAAATACCACGATCATCACCAACAGTAGAAACCCCATGGCTGGCAAATCAGCCTCTCGTATCAAATTGACCAGATACTCATCTCCATGCATCTCCCTAAACACGAAGGTAAAGGTAGTTGCGCCTAGTAAAATGATGAATACCATACTGGTCAGATGTGTAGTCTCGGTCAGAACTGACTTTAACACCTCTACATTAAACTTCCCTTGAAAAATCGTCAGTAGGGTAGCCCCCAAGGCTCCCACTGCTGCCGCTTCTGTTGGCGTAGCAATCCCGGTAAAGATTGACCCAAGAACAGAAATTATAAGTAGGAAAGGCAAGACAAATGCCTTCACCACCTTACTGACAAAGTCTTTATCCTTAAAGGCCTGAATCTCTTCCAGCGGAATACTAGGGGCTGATTCCGGGTGAACCCTAGCCTTGATCATAATATATAGGATGTAACAAACAACCAATAACACGCCAGGCAAAAAAGCAGCCGCAAATAGTTTTCCCACCGAAACATTCAATACGCTGGCCAGCAGCACCAAAACTACCGATGGCGGGATAATTTGCCCCAAGGTGCCGGAGGCAGCAATGGTTCCCGTGGCTAATTCAGGGCTGTAGCCACGCTTCAGCATCGTGGGCAAACTAATTAGTCCCATCGTAATCACAGTAGCCCCTACGATTCCCGTGGAGGCCGCTAAAAGGGCCCCAACAATCACAACGGAGATGGCTAAGCCTCCTTTTATCCTCCCTAGTAAAATGGCCATGGTTTCCAGCAAGCTTTCCGCCAGTCCTGATTTTTCCAGCATGATCCCCATAAAAATAAATAGTGGAACGGCAATCAAGACGTAGTTCGTCATGACGCCCATGATCCTCGGTGGAAGCGTACTAAAACTTGCTACATCCAAGAAGCAAAGCGCATAAATCATGGAAATACCCCCTAAGGTAAAGGCTACAGGGTATCCGTAAAGGATCAGGACAAATATGCTGATAAATAGAATGATCGCTAATATCTCCATGGTCTTATTCTGGCTTAGAAGTTTCCGGTGAACGCCATTGTTGGTAAGCCCTTAGGGCCTCCCCTATAGCTTGCAATAGCAATAGTACAATCCCAAAAGTAATGGCAAATTTAATCAGGTATCTAGCCGGCAAGCCGCCGGGGTCCGGAGAAGTTTCCCTGACACTAAATGAGGTCATCCCATACTTAAAAGAATAAATGATAATCACAATGCACCAGGGAATGAGAAAGATGCTATTTCCAATCAGATTAACTAAGGCCTTATCTTTGGCAGAAAACTTGGCGTAAAAGAGGTCTACTCGAACATGCCTATCATGCTTAAAGGCGAAGGAGGCTCCCAGCAGAAAAATTAGAGCAAAAAGATGCCACTCCAGCTCCATAATCCAAGCCGCGGTGTCGCTGAGTATATAGCGGGTAATCACATCAAAGCACACCAAAATAACCAAGAGAAATGTGAGCCAAGAGGTCCCCTTTCCTATCCGTTCGCTGAGCTGGTCAATACTATCAATTATCTTTTGCATTCTCCACAATGATTTTTTGTGAACCGACAGGGAAAATACAAAACCTAACGAGCTTATCTAGTTTGAGATTAGAAAAATGCACTGCCGGCATCTTAGGATTACTGCGAGAAAGGACGGATAACAAATAATAAGGGTGGTACCGACTTATCTCGATACCACCCCTAAACGGACAGAAAGTGAGCCAGATTAATGGCGATCCAAACGATCAAGATAACTTTCCAGGCATTAAAGCAGCTGGTGTACAGGTGGAGGTAAAGGCTCCAACTGTTGCATCGCAATCTTTTACTATTGATGTAACAACGATTGAAGGCGTTAACTTATTGTCAATTATTGATGAAGTTAAATCTGCAACTGCTTCGTATGTAAATAGTTTAGGTATTGGAGATGATGTAATTTTGTCTGAAATAATCGATAGAATACAAGACATTACAGGCGTATTTGATGTACAGATTACTCTACCTGTAGATAATGTGGCAATTGCTGATGGTTTTATTGCTAAAGTCAACGATGAAAGTATAGCGGTAGGATAATGTCTAAATCAGATAATCTAAAAAGAACCATACCTTCAGTATTCAAACCTTCGGTTAATACGAATTGGTCTGCTCTATTAGATGCTATTGGAGAAGGTTTAGATGGAGCTGTAAC
>CAZHOC010000681.1:0-4030 GCA_964534295.1 uncultured Bacteroidia bacterium
AAGACTCACATTGGTGTTACTAAGGCGATGTAGCGCCTGAAAATTTTGACTATAAGATAGGTTCAAACGGATAGATTCACTGAGGTCGGCCTCCAAGGAAAGACGAGGTAATAAGGCAGCGAACTGCTCTTTCTCGGTTTGGAAAACGGTATAACGGAGCCCAGCTTGTGCGCGAATACGTTCCCCGATCCGCCATTCGTCTTCTAGATAGGCAAAATGCTCAAAGTTTGGTATGGCCTCTAATCCTCGATCTTGCTCAATCAATGGGGCATTGGGATCTTCCAACTTAACTTGTCGGATACTCGGACGAAATTGATGAAAGATCGTACCGGCGCCAAAGCGCAATAGATGTCTAGGAACCAGTTGATAGGAAAAGTCCATTCGCAGGGCCCAATCTCTGATCTCAGAACGGACCAGGGATTGGTTGGTAATAACTGTTGCCTCTGTCGGATCAGCGGGAATCACTTCAGATCGGCTGAATCTTTCTACTCCCAACTGATAATCTGACAAACTCAGCGACAGATGGCTAAACAGTCTCCTGCCTTGCAAATGGTTCCATCGCAACAATGCCGTTGTATTGCCCCAGACCAAAGACTCTCGGCCTCGGGTTTTGTATTCTGTATCACCTTCTATCAGGCTATTATTTGAGCCATTGTTAAAGCGGTCTCGACCATTGTAGACACTAAAGTAAAGCTGGTCTCGCTCAGAAAAGCGGTGATTTATTTTTGCAGTGAGGTCATAAAAATTGTAGGAGGTAGTTTGGGTAGGAACTGCTACTCTTTGTACCAAACCAGCAAGTAAATCTAAGTAGGTTCGCCTAGCTGAGATTAGGTAGCTAGTTGCGGCCTCTTTTCGACCTTTTTTGCCAATGGGCCCTTCCAACATCACACGACTGGAAATAAGGCCAATGGAAGCAGAGCCATGCCTTTCTTTACGATTCCCCTCCTTTAAGCTAATATCCATGACAGAGGATAAACGACCTCCATATCGGGCAGAAAAGCCTCCTTTGATCAATTCTGCTTGTTGGATCGCATCAGGATTAAAGACTGAAAAGAGTCCAAAAAGGTGAGCAATGTGATAAACGGGTACTCCATCTAGTAAGACCAGATTTTGATCTCCACTTCCGCCCCGAACGAAGAAACTCGCCGTTCCTTCCGCTCCGCCTTGTACTCCCGGTAATAGCTGAGCGACTTTCAACAGGTCAGCCTCTCCCATAAGAGCGGGTATTGATTGTATATCCTCTCGTGATATTGCTACTACAGATAAGCCCGGTGGGCGTTTGTAAGCGGTGATCGCGACGGTATCAACTTGGGCCAAGGGCGCTAAGGAGATACTAAGGAGAGAGTCCGATTGTATATTTATTTGATATTGGCGTTCGGCGAAGCCGTGATAACGGAAATAAATCCTATGCTCGCCGGCCGGTAAACTAAGGCTATAAAAGCCAAATTGGTTGGTATATACTCCTTTGTTTTGAGTAGGGACTTGAATCGACACACCGGCCAAGGCTTCTCCACCCTCTGCCTCGTGTACATATCCACTAAGGATTAGATTGTCTTGGGCCATTAGAGACCCAAGACTTATGATTGAAAGGCCCCACCAAAGAAGAATGGCTCGGTGCAGCTTCATCTTATTTTCGTTTCAATGTAATGGTGATAGCTTGTCCTTGATAGGAAGCGGCTAGGAAGGGAGAAGAATTGGGCGCACTCATAAGAGTCATATCATTCTCATTGAGCGTCATACTGTATACAGCTGCGAGATCTTTGTTTTCAGGGACATCAGCCCCACCGCTGCCCAAGACGAGTTCAAGATCTTCTGTATCGCCAATTTGGTATTCTAATTCAAAGGTTTGACCATCCATCAATAGCATACTATACTGACAGTTGGCAGTTTCATGCGCATCACGATCGCAAAAGGCAAAATTAAGCACCCCAAAGCTGTCAAAGCTTGTGTCTGGAAGGGCTTCGCCGCTTCTAGAAATCCGTTCGCTTATGCTGATATTTGTTACTTCCCACTCCCCTTCTATGTCTTGATAAAAAGGTTTGAAAGGATCACATGAGGTAAGACTGGCTAGGAAAACTAGGGTCGCGATTAAAAAGATTTGAGATTTCATTGTTGCTTGGATTATGAGATGAAAAAATGCTAATAAGTCTATCTTTATTTCATTCGTGCCATTTAACCAGTTTTTGGTCAATCATGTTTATTAGAAAAGGCTTAGGAAAACTCACAGCCGGAAAGCTTCCATGAGCGCTCTATTGGGCATAAATGACAGAAAACAAAAAGCGAAGCAGAGACTAAGGCCTAAGCCAAAGCCTCTACTTCTGGCCTATTGAATTCGTATTAGTCCTGCTCAAATTGGAGAAGACCCGTACTGTAGATAGTAGACTTGGAGTCAGCAAAATCAACAATGGCGTCGCCAGCCTGATCATCTTTGTCTTCGAAAGTAAGCTTGGGCTTAACGCTTACACTCACGTCTCCGATACCAGGGATTTTGATTTTACCACCGATTGAGAATTCGATCTCAAACTTAGCTCCACTATCTTCCTCTACCCACACTAGTTTGATTTCGTCGCCGTAAACAGTAGTGCTAGAAGTAGGAATGGTCTTCCAGTTGAAAAGGTAGGTGTTGACGGTGTACCAAGTGTTGTTGACTTGATTACGCTTTGGCTTGTAGTATTTGGTAGTGATTTTGTGATCAGTAATAGAACTGATTGAACCAAAAGCACGAGCACCTAATACGTCCACACGCATCTCAGGCTTACCAGCAGCCCATCCTTCGAGTGCATTCAAGTTGAGGATTTTGAAAGCCTCTAGTCTTTCCTGTTCGCCGCTAACGCGAGAACGTATAGCATCATCATAGGAAGCTAGAAACTGAGGCTTTAAACGGCCGTCATCAAAAGTACGCTCATTTACACCAAGAGCAACTACCGGAAACTCAGGATCAACTTTGCTGCTTAGGCTAGCAGTGCGGCCATCGGCAGTATAAGCAGTATAAGTCTCATACTCACTCTCTTGTAGGTGAAAAGGATTGACTACTACTGAAGGTACAAATGCGTCAGTGTCCCACTTTTCGATATTGACAGGAACTGCGACATGGAAGCGAGGAATCATATTGATCAGGCGCTCAGCTTCTGCTTCAGAACCCAACTTTGCAGCTAGGTTGGCAGTAAAGCGCATACCAAAGGTTTCTCCCTTACGCAATTGCTGGATAGCGAGGTCCTTATAAAGCACATCGTAATCTCCATCAAATTGCTTAAGTGCATTTTCCTTGATCAGGTTGCGCACTTCAATGTCGTTGAGCATTTCTGCCATTACTGGCGCAGCTTGGTTCATGGCCGCCGTGATGTCAGCATCAGTCGCAATTCGCTCAGCCTGAACAGGCATGAGGTCATCAGCAGGATCTTGACAAGCAGGGATCAAAACTAAGCCAGCTAGCAATAAGCAGACAGTAGCAAAGCTTACAGAACGTTTCAGGTTTGAAAATGGATTGAATTTCATGATTGAAGAGTTAATAGGTTGTACAGAACAAAATGGTTGTGCAGAGTTCGAATGAACTCGACATTTTATATCAAGTCAGGCGTTCCGGATCGCCCTAGGTGATACCTAATCTTGTACTGACATAGCAAACACGTCTGAAGCTTTTAAATGTGAAAGAACGAGTAAAGGATCAGGTGATTGATTTGCTTTACATTTCAAACATCGCGCTTTGAGTGCTCGATCTGAATCACATTTGGAGGGATTTGTTCAAAAATTTAAAAGCAAGAAAATGGTCCAAAGACAGTTATTGGGACACTTTTTAGGACATTGTAGAGAAACTTTGTTCAAAAAATGAGCTGTTTTGATGGTTGGAAATGGCTTGATTTTTCTCTCTTTTTTGAAAAAAAGCTTGTTGAGGTGTTTGAGGACCGCTGCGCGGAACGCTTATCCCTAGCTGCGGCATGCATGCCGCAGCTACAGTCTGTGCTTCAAAAGATGAGCGTTCTGCGAAGCAGTAAACCCAAAGGAATAGGGCAAAACGAAAAAGAGGACACTG
>CAZHOC010000682.1:0-4028 GCA_964534295.1 uncultured Bacteroidia bacterium
GCTTCCTTCCCACCTCCGTATTGAAAATAACATAATCTGAAAGAGCTTCCAAAAAAAGGATGTTATTGTAAGCCAGGCGATAAAGTTTTCCATCACTTTTTACATAAATGTGATCCTCTTTCTCTGCAAGTAGCTTTTCCTTTTCCAGTTTTTCCTTGACTTTGTTGGCTGCTTTCAGAAATCGTTCATACTCTACCGGCTTCACCAAATAGTCGGCCACCGCATCTTCAAATGCTTCTGTGGCATATTCCGGCTTAGACGTGACAAGGATTATGTTGTAAGCTTTTTGAAGCGATTTGACTAACTCTAGCCCGCTCATCCCCGGCATTTCAATGTCAAGAAAAACCACATCCACGTCGTTCGCACTTTCTCCTAAGAGAATATCGGAAGCTTCTTTGGTGGTCTCAAGATCATGAGAGAGCGTAAGAAAGTCTGTCTTATCAATAAACTTATTTATAACTAGACGCGACATTTTGTCGTCATCCACTACCATGCAATTAAGTGCCATCAGGTTTTATTTAAGATTAGGTGAATATACTTCCCGATTATATCGAATTCAATATTTACTAAAGTTCCAATTTTTAGCTGGTTGAAATTGGTATGTTCAAATGTATATGGAATTATCGCAACAGAAAAGTGATCCTCCTCTACATCAAAACAAGTGAGGCTTGTCCCGTTGATACAAATGCTACCTTTTTCAACCACTAAACCCTCTTTTTGAAGCTTGAATCTGAAAACCCAACTCCCTTGCTGATCTTCAACTGAAATGACTTGAGCAGTCGTATCAACATGGCCCTGAACCATGTGTCCATCAAATCGTCCATCTGCCTTCATACAACGCTCCAAATTCACTTCAACCCCCTCATCAAGTTCGCCAATGTTTGACTTCTTGAGCGTTTCATCTATAGCAGTCACCCAATGGGTCCCATCCTCCAGTGCTGTTACGGTCAGACAAACACCATTATGTGAAATACTTTGATCTATTTTGAGCTCCTCCGATATGGACGATTCAATCTGAAAATGGATATTGGACCCTTCTTTCTTGGTGGCTTTTACTTTCCCTACCGATTCTACTATTCCTGTAAACACTCTATTTAACTTTAGCCTTCAAAGTAAATCAATTGGAAGATACCTACAAGCATAAGGGGTTACGTAAGCAGCTAGTCAGAGAAATCAAGCATAAAGGTATTACTGACGAAAGAGTGCTCTCAGCCATTGGCAAGATCCCACGCCATTTCTTTTTTGACCGCATTTTTGAAGTCCACGCTTATGAAGATAAAGCCTTTCCAATCGAGTCAGGCCAGACCATCAGTCAACCATTCACAGTAGCATTCCAATCTGAGAAACTGAGGATAAAACCAGGACTAAAAGTTCTTGAAATTGGTACCGGCTCAGGATATCAGGCATGTGTGCTGGTAGAGCTCGGCGCAGAAGTTTACACCATCGAATACCAAAGAACATTGTATCAAAAGGCAATTCGTTTCCTTCCCAGCCTAGGGTATCAACCCCATATGTATCATGGTGACGGCTCCTTGGGATTACCCCGCTTCGCACCATATGACCGTATCATTGTCACTGCAGGAGCACCTGCGGTTCCAAAAGAGCTTATTCATCAGTTGAAGGTAGGGGGTATTTTAGTAATCCCTGTAGGAGACGAAAAACTTCAGTCTATGTTGGTTATCGAGAAAGTAGCAGAGAATAAGGTCAGAAAGAAAGAGTATGACCACTTCAGCTTTGTACCTTTGCTCGGCGAAAAAGGTAGAACTCAATAAAATCAGTGTATGAAAATAAAGAAATGCAATGAATCGTTTGTGACCATGACGGAGCTGGTACTCCCAAATGATACCAATGGGCTTAATAACCTGATGGGAGGCCGTCTGATGCATTTTATGGACATAGCCGCGGCAATTGCCGCTCAAAAGCATTCAAATAGAATCGTTGTTACTGCTTCTGTGGACAATATCTCTTTTTCTGAACCAATCAGAATTGGGAATACTGTTACCATCAATGCATTTGTAACAAGGGCTTTCAGTTCGTCGATGGAGGTTTACATTGAAGTAACGGCAGAAGATATTCCCGCCAACAAAAAAGTCCAGTCGAATCGCGCGTTCTTTACTTTCGTGGCAGTAGATCAATCCGGCAGCCCGATAGAAGTACCTAAAGTAGAACCAGAAACGGAGCTCGAGAAAGAGCTCTACGAAGGTGCACTTCGAAGAAGGCAACTAAGGCTTGTACTTGGAAAGCGAATGAAACCCAGCGATGCAAAAGAATTGAAGTCCATATTTGAAGATGAATAACCTATGATGGATCCGGAACAGCTCCACTTGCTCATTAACGAGGATATCTACATCATTGAAGAAAATGGTGAGGAGCCTGAAGCATCAACCAACGTGGATCAAATGGAAAAGATGCCTGAAGAGCCTGTAAGTGATCCTATTGCTGAAAAGACCATTGAAACTCCGAGAGTGATTCCCAACGAGGATCTGGTCAAGCCAATGGCTAAAACCATTCCTCTGGCTGTGTTCCATGAAAGCAAGTCGGAGGAAGATAAGGAGCTGCTGCAAAAAATTATCGAAGCATGCAAGCTAGCTCAAGGATCCTATGAGGTATTTGAAAATGGCTTCAACAAAGAGATAATGTTTCGAAAAGCACTGGTCTTTGTTGAAAAATCGAAAGCTTTCTACGAACCCATTCCCTATCAGAAAAGTGAGATACTTTGCGCAAGACCCTTAGGTATAATAGCGGCCAATCAAGAAGAAAAAGCTAAACTTTGGAGTGCTTTGAAACAGTTTGTTTAGGCCACTTTTTTACTCATAACACTAAGCGCTTTTCGGAAGAGATCCTGATCGATCAGGTCGCTTTTTCGTATGACCACCACTGATTCCTTACTAGGTGAGTTGTCCGCCTCACCTATGGATTGTAGCGTCAACCCCTTGGTTCTGGCATTTTGTGAAAATGCTCGCTTAACAGAATCCACCTCAGTGAGTGAGGCCAAAAAAACAGGAATATCAGGAAATCTTTCCTTTACTATTTCAAATACTTCGAAATAGCCTTCTTCTACAACTGAGCTGACACTCGTGGAAATAACAATTGCTCGCAATTCAGATGCGCTAATACCATCGAGCTCAGCTGTTTTTGTTATTGGAAGAGGGGTATTACCGCTTTCTTCGATAAGTCGTCTCATGTGTTTTACGATAAAAGAGTTAGGGCGTGCTAATAATATCTTTCCCGTTTTCATTGTCCTTCTTTTTTTTGGTTTTGATGATAGACCTGAAACTTTGAATAACTGGCCACTGAAAACGGAACAACATAGTTCAGAAACATCCTTAACAGGGTACTTCTATCAAAAGAGAACAACGCAATCGCCTCCCACTGATTTATTAGACATAGCAAGGTACCCACCACCAGTGAAACCTTCAATGAATCAACTATTCCTTTTTTCATAGTTGATCTTTAGATGCCAATTACAGAAAAATGCTACAGGTTAGCCCTGAAAAAAATCTCAATGATGTCCTAAGGACAAAATTTTGTCAAAGTAATGAAACTTGAAAGGGGTAGCGCATTACAAGAAGATCTCTCTAAGCTTGGCTTCCAGGCTAGCGCCTCGTAGGTTTTTGGCTATGATCTTTCCTTCCGGATCTATTAGGTAGGTGGCAGGGATCGCACTGATTTGATAGGTTTTGGCAGCCGCACTGTTCCAAAACTTTAGATCTGAAATATGGAGCCAAGGCAACCCATCTTGTTCAATAGCCTTCAACCATGCATTTCGCGTTTTGTCTAACGAGACACCTAATATTTCAAATCGCTCACCTCCATATTCATTGTATACTCTGACAACATTGGGGTTTTCTCTACGACATGGGCCACACCAAGCTGCCCAAAAGTCAATCAACACATATTTACCTTTTAGTGAACTTAGACTTACAATCTCTCCATCCGGGTTTGGTAAGGCAATATCCGGTGCCTCTGCCCCGATAGCCAACGTTCTTCTTGTTTCCATCTGTGCCAGAAGATTCTGAACATAGAAA
>CAZHOC010000683.1:0-4021 GCA_964534295.1 uncultured Bacteroidia bacterium
TATCCAAATGATCCCGCACATCTGGCTCAAGATATTGTTTGATAAAATCGAGGCTTTCGGCAAATTCTGCCTCAATAAACTCGGTATTGAGTAAGTCTAGATAGTAATTGATAAAGTACTCTTTGAGCGAGTCGTTTTCCAGCACTTTAGGTAGCCAATAACCATTACCTTCTCCTTGTACCAGTCCCAAAATGCCATTGACTTCATAATTTTGATATCCAAAATCATTGTCATAAATGCAGAAGCGCCATTTATCACCTTCTCCACCCGCAAATGCGAGTTTAAAATTATTGAAGGGCCAATCACTATTCCCAATGAAGTCATTGAAATAGAGATATTTAAAATAGTTATCTAGATCTACGCGTTCCGCTAAGCGGTGTACATTGGCAGTATCTCGAAAATTAGTGTTTTGGATAAAGTTATCAACCGCATAATAGTCCTGCCCGCCCCCAGTATCAAACTCTGCTCCAAAACCAAACTTACGAACCACCGAAACCTTTTCTGGGTCAGCTTGTAAATTATTGGCATAATAATGTTGGTCGTGTCGCTCCCTAAAAAACATCAAAGCATGAAACTGACCATTGATATAGACATTTACCGGTTGATAGGCTTGGTAATCTAAATCCCAGCCTTTACGGGACATATACTCAGAAGTCAGCACATCATTTACCGCCAGTCCTGTCCAATCAGAAAAGTTTCCTCCTTGACGAATGATGAGTACTCGATGATTGACAATCTCTGGTTTTTGCCGATATAAGGGACCTGTGATGGCTTGGCTAGGAGAAAGATGCAGGCGCATTGATTTGAGTCTGCCATAAGTTGAGCCTGCTCCGTGTTGCTTGAGTCTGCCTTGATGCTTGCTGCGCAGAACGCCATCACCATCAAATAGCTCAGCCTCTATCAAATAATTAAAAGGATCAGGCCCATCCCAAGCGCCCAATTCGAATTTAGAAATTTGGAGGATGCCCGAATCTAAGGAGAAGAAATATTTATCTGGTCCATGTAGATTAAGGATCAAATGCTTCTTTGGTTCCTGTAATAGATAAGTTGAATAGCTACTAATGGGGGAACTCGCGCTATCCAAAATAGCTTTGGCTCGAATCGTTTGGCTTCGGGTCAACAAAAGCGGGCCATCATACAAATTTGCATTGCTATCGGGCTCATTACCATCTAGGGTATAAAAAATCTGTGCGCTTGAGTCAGCGGCCCATATTTCTACCCATAAGCTATCTTCTCTATAGATGCCACTTGGCAAGGAAAATTCGACTAGCGGTAAAAGTGCTTTGAGGGCAGTATTGGCTGCTCCTACTGTAGGGCTTTGCATAAGCCCCCATTGATTACCGTTTTCGGCTCTGCCGAACGCTTGATCCGGATACTGCTTTCCAAAGCTGATCGAGTCAATGATAGTCTGTCCATCCGGTGCCACCAAAGCGATAAACTCCCCTTCTCCGTCCAATGCAAAAGGAAAGCTGCGATTTAGCAACAGATTATTATCTCCTTGAAAAAGAACGCGGTATCCATTGGCAGGCACGCTCAGATTGGCAAACTTAAATTTGGTAAGATCATCAGGATCATCGGTCAGGTAATGGTCTTTGAGCAGAACGTTCTGAGAATCAGGATTAAATATCTCAATCCAATCTACCGTAAACTTTTCTGTCGACAGTTCATAGCTGCGATTGATTGCCATGAACTCATTGATTTGCAATTGTCCCATAAGCGGGGAAATCGCTCCAATAAAGGCCAACAAACAGCTCAGACGTAAAAATGCATTCATGGAGGAAGTATTAATCTCCCTCTCTTTGTAATCGTTTGAGGTTAGGGAGAAAATCTTTAAAACTAAGGTTGACTCCAGCGATCGTAGCGACAATCTTGGTGATCACGGGGATCAGAGCGGCCGATGCCGTAACGAATGTTGCAGTCTCATTCAGTACTTCACTAACGTCAGTATAGTACAAAAACGCTGCAAGCGCAAAGACAATAATTGCAATTGGTATCTTGGCGCGGCTCCAAGTAGCATCTGCCTGTATCTTTTCTTCCATTTTGACAGCCTCTTCGGGCTTTACTACCGTCAACACAAAGTTGCGGAAGCTTCGATTCATCAGATGGATGGTATCATCGTCTGTGATGAAAATCCCTTTGCGCAGGAGCGCCTCAATCGCTTGAATATTACGCGAGTTCATCAAGCCGTCTTGAGCCAGATCATAAATCAACAATTGCTCGTCTTCGGAACAAGCGTTCCACAATGCGTGGTAATACAACTTAGCCCGAATCCCAATCTGAAGGATGATTTCCTCCTCAAAAAGGGTATTACTGATGCGCGATCCCGGAGTATCAAGCTGCGCTACTAGCTCCGTCTGTATTCCTTGCAAAAACTTGCCATGGGCACATTCACGACGGATGATTTCCCTAATCCGATCTTTCTTGCGGAGATTACGGGGCTGTGCAGAGAGAATCCCTTTATTAAATAAGTCAAACAGCTTTTTCCAATCACTAATCTGATTGCGATACTTATTGGGGTTGCGCTGATATTTTTGGAGGATTTGAGTAGGATTGAGACAAGAGAGCACGGTGATCTGCTCATGCTCATTGCTCTCCACCCATTTCTTTAACTTTTTTAGCTTGATGTTGAGTTTATAAGGCGTATCGATATGCTGATCGATCCTGATGCTAGAGTGTTCCTCATATTCAAGTCCTTTCTCCATATTGGCCTTACCCCGCAAAGCATTAATCGAAACACCGGCGATATTGAGCTCTTTGGAGCGATAAGAGACTTCTGCCAAGTAAAGGAAACAATGTTTCCGGTGGACGTATTTCTCGGCTTCCTGTTGATTGCTGAGGACCTGCCACTTCTCTAGTGGGAAGTATAGTTGACTAAAGTTACTTAGCAATTGGCTCCATTGCCTTTGCGCAATAAGGTCTATCTCCTCTTCTGCTTCGCTTTTTCGCGATAATTGTCTTGATACTTCAAGCGGTTCTTGGACCGAGAGAATGATGATCTGCACCTGGCAAATCAAGAGTTGATCCAGGACATTTTGCTTTTGCTCGGTAAGCGTTTGATCATAAACCTGTGCCTCAAAATTATCCAAGATAATCAAGGGCGGCAGATTGGTCTGCTTGCTATTATGGGCTTTTAAAGCTGCATCCAAACGTTGGAAATCCTCAGTACGAGAGAGATCGAAGAAATAATGTTCCCTTTGATAATCAATGGGCAAATCATTCTCCTCCACCAATTCTGCCATCTTATTTTCCAGAATGACTAGGTAATCTGTTTCCAGCGGCCGCGGAGGAACTACCAGATAGATATTTTCTTGGGTCTCCATTAGATGCTTGCGAGCCGTAACCGCGTCCGGAGGACTGAGATAGAGGGTGTTTTGCGCAAAGAAACGGAAGACCACAAAGTCAATTAGCACATAGAAAGTTACTATCAGAATCACAAACAAAATCCAAAACCGAGTCCCGCTAAAGGAAGGGGAATCCCAAAGTCCAGGGAAATTGTATTGCGGCAGCTCAGAAGTCAACTGTAGGCCGCTCTTCTCTTGGAAAATCAGTTTTGATACCCGCTTACTGAGCACGCTTAATCTACTATCCGAAGGACGGACCTCCATCAACTCTGGCTGCTCATACCAGGTCCAAATGCTGTCTGCACTGACGTTGCGATTGAGGTAGGTAGAACGCCGGACTATCTCGTTATAACTCGGTCTAAGCGCTGAAAACAAGCTGTCAAGCAGCACATAAGGTTCGCTTTTCTCGGCCATATTCTCAGGCTTGAGCATGCGGCGAGTAATGATCTCCGGATTGCTAATCTCTGCTTCCAAGCCTACTTGCTCGTTGACCATTATGGAAACAGCAATGGGATTTTCATGGAGTTCGTAGAGATAATCCAACTGCTCAGAAGCATTTGATCTTAAGGTCTCGGTGCTCTCAAGACGGACCTCAAAGCCAAGCTTGCGTTCAGACACACGCCAAATCATATAGCGGACCTGATAATCTGGCTGATCTGGGAATACCGAGGCTACGCCTA
>CAZHOC010000684.1:0-4017 GCA_964534295.1 uncultured Bacteroidia bacterium
ACTCCCTATCCGAGAGTAGATCAATTATATGAAGAACATGGTCTCAGACGCTGTCTCAACAATCAGTTTATCCTTGAGGTGAAGTTTAACGACTATTATCCCGCTTGGATGAAACCAATAATTGGCACTCTGGGGCTCAAATGGACCTCTGCTTCGATACCCTAATTTCTATGGATGCACAGGAATTAGGGTATCAAACCCGCCGCTCCCAAGCCATCTCACGAGGCAATATGTTTAAGACGCAATACGGGGTGGGCAGCCCAGTAATACGTAAAGGGCAAAAAATTCCTATTGAACACCTTGATCCGCTCCAATCGGGAGACGATCGTATACCGAAAAAAATGAAACGCGTCATCTGATAAGGATATGTTACAAGACTTTCAACAAGGCTTAGACCTCTTTCCGCTTACCTTGCAGGACATCCTCATCAATATGGGGGTCGCCCTCATTTGCGGTTTGATTATCTCAGGCGTGTACCGGATCACTTACAAAGGGCCGAGCTATTCGGTAACCTTTGTCAACTCACTTGTCCTTTTGACGATGATCTCTGCGATTGTGATTTTGGTGATCGGCAATAATCTAGCGCGAGCCTTTGGCTTGGTAGGAACGATGTCCATCATTCGTTTTCGAACGGCCGTACGGGATACGCAGGATATCATCTTTATCTTTTTTGCCTTGGCGATCGGCCTGGCCTCGGGCGTAGGTTTGCCTTTGCTCGCCTTCGGCGGAACGATTATCATCTCCATCGTGGTCCTGCTTTTGGTCTCCACCCAATATGGCAATCCGCGCAAGCGTCAATATCTCCTCCAAATCTCCTACAACGCCAATCCTGAAAATGAGGCCAATCTCATGTTGATCCTTAAACAGTATTGTCGTCAGCTCAAACTCGTCAATCTCAAGACCATCGGCCTCAATGATGAGCTAGAAGCCTTTTATCATATTAGCTTTCGCAATCCCAATAAATACGAGGAGCTCATCCAGCGACTGCACGAAGTGCCCGATGTGCATCACATCAACCTCTATTTTGACGAGGATGATGCCAATCCACCGACCTAGGGAATTTTGAATGTCGAATATCGAAGGCTGAATTTTGAAGTTTGGTGTTCTGAGTCTTTGGTGTCCCGCTTCGCGGAACGCTCAGCAGTAGTGCAAAAATAATTGCACCCTTGTAGCTGCGGCATGCATGCCGCAGCAGAGATAATCGTTCTGCGAAGCAGTGCACCCCAAAAAAGACACCGGATATGTTCGTACCTCACATTCCGGCATGACAGATTACTTTAGAGCACTACGCAACATATCTCCAATATGTCATCCCAGCCGCATGAATGAGCCTGAAGCGAATTCATCGAGCAGGGATCTTGAGATAAACGTTCTGCGAAGCAGGCGTGGCCCTTTACAATAAGCTTATCAATACGATCATTTTGTCGGAAGCTTTGTAACGGAATCTTGGGGACCGACCCACGAATTGAGTCTAAAATGCGTCATAAACAATAGGTACATTTCTTGTCGAGTGAGACGCTTTTCAAGATCGTTACCAAAATTTTAACATTTTTTATACTAGGCCTCTTCGAGGAACGTTTAAATAATGAATTCAAAAACACACCCCCGTAATTTCACGCAAGAAAACGTTCGAGAGTTGGAAATAGATTAGAAGACGAAACGTTTGCGTAAAAACGCTCAAATTCCCGATCGAGGTGGCAATCAGTAGGGAAAGACGCTTTGAAGTTGTTTTAATGACCTGAAAAAGGTCGTTTTTCGAGGTAAAAACAATCACTTTTGAATGTTTGAGCCCTCTGGAAAATCGTTAGTTTTTTCCGAAAATTTGTTGCAGTTTGCAATACCTTTTCGGGCATTATTAAGATTTTAATCACGCTTTGGCGTAACTTTCAGAGGGGTATATCATTGTACTTATTGAATCTCCTTATTAGTGCGACGCTACGAAAACTCATTTGGCAAAATGAAACGAACGCTTGCTCATTCTCTGCTAGCGATGTTGGTTTTTGTACTGGGATACGGCGAAAGCCGGGCTCAAGACCCACAGTACTCTCAGTTCTTCGCTAACCAACTGATGCTAAACCCTGCTTTTGCTGGTGCCGGTACTGGACCACGTGTGGCCATGAATTATCGCGCCCAGTGGGTAAAAATCCCTGGTTATTACAAACAGTTTGCTTTCTCTTACGATCAGCCGGTCTATTTTCTCGGTACGCGTCAGGGATTGGGAATCAACTTCAACTCCGATGTAGCGGGTGAAGGTGATCTTACTAAACTGAATGCAACAATCAATTACGCCTATCAGGTAGAGATCGTCAAAGACAATTTCTTGCGCTTCGGCCTTTCCGGCGGAATTCAGCAAGCCAGTCTTGATTTCTACAAGCTGCGTTTCCCGGATCAAATTGATCCGCGTGATGGATTTGTCCGTCCGACGCAGGAACCTGTTCCCTCTCAGTCTGTGATTCGTCCAGATGTGAGTGCCGGGATCGCTTACTTCAACGAATATGCATTCGTTGCCGCCGCTGTCAACCACATCACTGAACCTTTAGAGACTTTTACAGACTTTGCAGGTGCAGATGCTAAGTTGCCGCGTAAGTACACAGTAACGGGTGGGATAAAAATCCCATTGAACAACACGCGTAATCGCAACGAAATTTCGATTACTCCAGTGTTCCTCTACAAAATGCAAGGCAATTTCTACCAGATTGATGGTGGTCTTTACCTCAACGTAGAGCCTATGGTATTTGGATTCTGGTATCGCCACCGTGATGCAGTCATTGCATTGATTGGGGTGCGTCAGGGGCCATTTAGCTTCGGTTACTCTTACGATTATACGATTTCATCTCTTACTCAGGGTATTTCTGGTGGATCACATGAAATCTCGGTTGTACTCGAATTTGAGTCCTATCCTCCTAGTCGTAAGCTTAAGCACCGTGCCTTACCTTGTCCTCGTTTCTAAGCATGTATAGCTTGATACAAAATTTGATATAATTTTCTACTTGTAATATTCTACCTTCATTTCACATTTTCAGGGCAATAAATTAAACGCTCGCATCGTAATACTGATGTTAATCTCCACAGGTATGAAAAAGAGAAGTTTTTCCTACGTCTTTGCGACAGTAATAGCTTGCGGGCTCATGATGGTCGGCTGTAATCACAAGGCCAAGATCAATAGAGTGGGCAAAAGCAGCGGCAAAACCGGCATTAAGTACTCAGAAGAAACGTACCAGCCGCCTAAATTTAATGAACAAGATCCTGCTCCAGGGCTAGTTTTAATCCCCGGTGGTACCTTTATGATGGGTGGTGGCGAAAAAGACATTGAATTCTCAATGGACAATCGTCAGCGCCAAGTTACCGTTCAGAGCTTCTACTTAGATGAAGTTGAAGTTGCTAACGTTGACTGGAAAGAATTTTTGGCTGCAATTCAGCAGACAGAAGGTGATCACAAATTTGAAGCGCTTTATCCTGACACTAACGTATGGCGTCGCGACCTCGCTTTCAATGATCCCTACGCCGAAACTTACTACAATCACCCAGCATTCAATATGTATCCGGTTGTAGGAGTTAACTGGCACCAAGCAAACGAGTACTGTAAATGGCGTACTGAAGCCGTTAACGGTGTTCTAGAAGAAGATGATGAGGAAGCGATCCTCTATCCTTCTTACCGCCTTCCAACCGAAGCTGAGTGGGAATATGCCGCTCGTGGTCTTCAAGAAAGTGAAATCTACGCTTGGGAAGGTAAATCTCTTCGTAACCGCAAAGGTCAGTTCCGTGCTAACTTCAAGCGTGGACGTGGTGATTACGCTGGTTGGAGAGGTGGCGATGGCAAACACATGACTGATGGCTACATGATTACTGCCCCAGTTTATGAGTTCTGGCCAAACGACTTCGGTCTCTACAATATGTCTGGTAACGTTTCTGAGTGGACACAAGATAACTACCGTGTACTCGCTTTTGAAGACGTTGAAGACTTCAACCCTTACCGTCGCAAAGGAAAAACTGAAATCCGCCCTGATGATTGGTTGG
>CAZHOC010000685.1:0-1898 GCA_964534295.1 uncultured Bacteroidia bacterium
CCCTTTGGCGCAATGAAGAAATTAGGGCTTGTGTAGGCTTTGTACAAAAACCTTTGCAATTAAAAGAGAAGGAGATTTCTGCCTATTACATCCGCTATTTGGCCGTAGCATCTTCTTGGCAAACTCAGACTCAGTCTGGAGCTAGCAAAGCAAAAACGGACTCCAAAGCTGGCAATCGCCTCTTTCGCAAAAAGCTAAAACAAGTCTTTACTGATC
The DNA here is from genome assembly GCA_964534295.1 of uncultured Bacteroidia bacterium. Taxonomy (GTDB): domain Bacteria; phylum Bacteroidota; class Bacteroidia; order J057; family J057; genus JBCAWW01. Next base: position 217 of record CAZHOC010000685.1, read on the forward strand.
AGGATTATTGGCGTTATGAGCAGCAAAATAAGCGTCCAGCGCACTTTTATGCCTATGTGGTGAAGGACAACGATCGTTCTGCCAATCTGGTGCTCAATAATGGCTTTCGGGCTTTGCGATCCTTTCGGACGATGGTTTTTAGTCGTTTCAAGCCCAAGCGTTCACCGAAGGTGCGCAAAATCAAAGCCTCCGAAATAGCAAATCTCGAGACCAAGCTCAAAAGCTTTTACCAAGCCTATTCCTATCCACCAGAAGATTTACAGATCCAGCATGATTACTATGTTTGGGAGGAAGAGGGAGAAATAGTGGCTGGGGTACAAGCACAAGCCATCAAATGGCGGATCGAAGAAATTCCGGGACTGGCGGGACGATTGGCGATGAAGCTCTTGCCAAAAATTGGCTTTCTAAGAAGGATCCTCAATCCTCAGGACTTTCGCTTTGTGGGTATGGATGGACTGTTTTACGAGCAAAAGGCAAAATCCATTTTGCCAGCTTTCTATGAGCATGTTTTGGCCGACCAAGCTCTCAACGTCTCCATGATTTGGTTGGATGATCAGACAGATTTGTATCGAGACTTCGTCGAAATTCCGGCAAATGAAAAGGGTTTACTCAGTCGTATTGTCCAAGGTAAAGGTTCGGCTCAGGTATTCTTTCGATCGGATGAGTCTGTGTTGGATGCCCGCTTCGCAGAACGCTTATCCCTTATGCCGCATTATGTGCCAGTAGGGGATGTGTCTTGACTAAGCGTTCTGCGCAGCAGTAAACCTACCCGAGCGCCATATCAAATAAAGGCCAAACAAGACAATTGGAATACTTAGCCATTGGCCCATATTGAGTAGGATATTCTCTTCAAAAGATTCTTGCACTGGTTTGAGAAATTCGATTAAAAACCTAGCGGTAAAAGTCAGACTCAAAAATATGCCGGTAAGAAAACCCAAATTTTTGCCTCCCTCTTTACGGTAATAGAGATAAAACAAAAAGGCCGCAATGCCGAAATAGCAAATGGCTTCATATAGCTGAGCTGGGTGGCGGCCCATGGTTTCCCCTCGCAATACAAACTGCACGGCCCAAGGCACATCCGTAAATGTGCCTACAATTTCTTGGTTGAAGAAGTTACCCACTCGGATCAGGCCAGCGGCTATGGCTGTCGGTAATACCACGCGATCGCTCCCCCAAAGGACAGGCTTTTTGCTGACAAACTTTGAAAACAAGAAAAAGGCTAACACCAAGCCAATAAAGCCACCATGACTGGCCATACCGCCCTTCCAAAAGGCAAAAATTTCCCAGGGGCGAGACAAATACCGCTCTGGATCAGCCGGCATATCATAAAAGAAGACATGTCCCAAGCGCGCACCCAAAACAGAGCAAAGCACCAAGATCAGCAATAACCAGTCTAGCCAGGCCTCGTTCTCGCCCTCACGTCTGAAGATGCGTTGCATGACGAAATAGCCAATGGCAAAGCCCATGGCCCAACATAAGCCATACCAGCGAACCGTTAGCGGACCAATGCTAAAAATTTCGGGTGGTAGGCTAAAGGGAATTTGTAGCAGCATTAGGATTGCTTTTCTGGAGTAGCCTTGGGAAACCTACCTTTGCTAAAGATGCGAATACCGCTATTAGAACCTTTGCGTAGCGCTTTTTGCTCATCTACTGGTAGGTGAATATACTCTTGGCATTCGGTA
>CAZHOC010000685.1:1928-4014 GCA_964534295.1 uncultured Bacteroidia bacterium
GCACTCTTCGCATTGGATGAAGAGGAGATTACAAGTAACGTTTTTGCAATTGGTGTGCGTATCGCAAGGCTTCCCACATTGGTGACAGTGAGCGATAATATCGTCGGTTATGCGTTCGCCTAGGCGCTCATCAAAAACAAAATTCTTGCCGATAAATTTATTTTCTATGCCTTCTTTTTCAACATCATGGGCATACTTAATGATCCCGCCTTCTAGCTGATATACATTTTCAAAGCCTTTGTGCTTGAACCAGGCACTGGCTTTCTCACAGCGGATACCACCCGTACAGTACATCACGATGTGCTTATCACGATGCTCGTCGAGCATATCTTCTATGATCGGCAGTGAATCTCTAAAAGTATCTACATCTGGCGTTACCGCACCTTGAAAATGCCCTACTTCGGATTCATAATGATTGCGCATATCGATCAATATGCTGTCATCGCGACTAATCATCTCGTTGAAATCGGCTGCTTTGAGATGTACTCCGCCCGCGCTTGGATCAAAGCTACTGTCATCGAGGCCATCAGCTACGATTTTCGGTCTTACTTTGATCTTGAGTTTGAAAAAAGATTTACCATCGTCTTCAAAGGCAACGTTCAACCGAAGGTTACCTAAAAAAGGGATGCTATCGATATGGCTAGCAAATTCTTCCCAATTTTCCTTAGGGACAGATATTTGAGCGTTGATACCTTCTGAAGCCACGTAAGTCCGACCCATTACGCCTTGGGCTTCCCAAACGCGAAACAAATCGTCCCGAAAGGCTTGGGGATCTTCGATTTGAGCGTAGCGATAAAATGAGACGGTTAATCGCTCCTCGGTGCTCGCGGCCATGGCTGCTTTGAGCTCTTCTCCGTTGATCTTATTGTATAATGCCATGGGGAAATATGAGTTTTTTTGTGAATTCCCGCTGAAATTGTAAATATTTGGCAGCGGATTAGCGCGTTATATGTACGCAAATGAAAACAAAGCTCCTGTATTCCTGTCTGATTACCCTGCTACTTCTTATTGTTTTTCCTGCTTGTAGGCAGGCACCAAACGGAACTTCATCTTTAGTCGCCGACAAAGATACGGAGTCTGTGGCGCAAACACCAATGACTTTATACGGTGCCTCCCTTGACGGGATGCAAGTTTCTAAGGCTACTTTCGTGGCTAATGAAAACTTATCTGAAGTCTTGATGCGTTATGGCGTTTCTGCTCAGACCATCGCCAAGATCGGTTTGTTGCCTCGTGAGGATTTTAACGTGAGGCATTTGCAGGCCAACAAGGACTATACAGTTATCCATCCTTTAGATAGTAATCAGACTGAGTGTACCTTTGTCTACCATCCCAATGCGATCGATTATGTCGCCTTGCGCTTGGAAGATAGTATTTCGGTTTACAGAGGTAAAAATCCGGTTGATACCCTCCAACATAGCCTATCTGGGGTAATTACTACTTCTTTATATGAATCCATCATGGATGCGGGCGGCTCTCCGCTTTTGGTCAATAAATTGGCGGATGTTTATGCTTGGGCCATTGACTTCTTTGGTTTACAAGCGGGAGATTGCTACAAGGTAGTCTACGAATCCTATGCTGTGGAAGGCGAGCCTGCTGGCCTAGGCGCTATCAAGACGGCAGCTTTTACGCACAATAACAATGAACTTTTTGCCTTCTCTTTTGATCAAGGAGAGGGGAGCGAATATTTTGATGAGAAGGGAAATAGTCTTCGCAAAACCTTTTTGAAGGCCCCTTTGCAATTTAGCCGCATCAGTAGCCGATTTTCTTATAGCCGTTTGCACCCCATCTTGAAAATTCGTCGTCCGCATTTAGGAGTTGACTATGCCGCTCCTCGCGGAACGCCTGTCTACAGCGTCGGAGACGGAACCATTATTTCCATTGGCTACAGTGGAGGGGCTGGGAAGATGATCAAGATCAAGCATAATGGAAACTTTATGACTGCTTATCTTCATCTTAATGGCTATGCCACGGGAATGAAAAAAGGAAAAAGCGTCAAGCAAGGCGAGTTGATTGGCTATGTGGGAAGTACTGGACTATCAACAGGACCTCACTTGGACTTCCGTTTCTATAAAAATGGTAAACCAGT
>CAZHOC010000686.1:0-1356 GCA_964534295.1 uncultured Bacteroidia bacterium
ACGTCGCATCTGCCAGCTTCGAGGACTGACATTCGAGGACCAATGAAGAAGCAGCTTGTCATCTTGACTACACATTTCGGAACCAACTTCTCAGGGGGTTCGGCTGCTACCTGCGAGGTATTTGGGCGCCTACAGGAAGATTTTGAGCGTTTTATCGAGTTTGGCACCTTGCTAGACCGGCAAACGCGCAAGTACCTCGTGCGCTTTCTGCAGAGTAAACTCAATCCTAATCTGCGCGATCAACTGGATCTGCCCGAGCTTGACAAAATCAAGGACACCTATTACCGCTATTTTTGTGAAACGCTAGATCAGCTGTTTGACGAAAGTAAGTTAGTGGAGATGTGTCTGCAGCACCCTGCTCTTTCGGAGGAGGTTACGCGTCAGAGTTTACAATGGCTGCGCCGAACGTACCGTCGTATGAGGGAAAAAAATCCCTATGCGCATGAAAGCCAAAGGCTGGAGGCGGCTACAGTCGTACCCTTGCGACAGTTTGTCGAAAAGTGGCGCTTGACGACTCGCTTTTTGCAGGAGACATATAATGAACAAGAATTTCCCACTGGTTTCTATATAGATAAATTCGAGACCCTCATTGCGGATCGACCGATAGAAGCGTTCCGCGAAGCGGAGAAAACCGAACTAGAGCGCATCCTGCATGATCTACTTGCCCAATGGGATGCTCGCCTAAGCGGTAAAATCCTTGCCTTCCAACTCAAGCGATTGGCAGAAGAGGCGCAGGACTTTGCGGATGAGCTGGGCAATAAATCCACCAATTTTTCACGACTCTATAAACTACTTTCGCCATTTGGTGAATATGTGGGTAAGTATTGGAATATGTCTCAGGAGCTTTGGGAGGAGAGTAATTTTGATCTCCTGGAGCGTTATGATGCGCTTTTAGCGAACGAAAAGTCGATAAAAGAGCTAGCCGATTTACTCGGACGACTTAAAGAAGCCGAGCTGGAGACGGAGGAAGAGATCTATGAAGATGTAGTGGTGCAGCAGCGCTTTACCGTCAAAACGGATGAACGCGCAGAGATTGTAGGCGTGCACGCCAGCGATGATCTCAACAATCTATTGAGCACTGAGACCAGCCTTCTAGGCGATCCCGATACGGAAACGATCTTTCTCAAGCGCTTCGCGGATAAGCAGTTGCAGACTTTTCGCTATGAGCATGAGCGTTCGGTACCCAGTCCCAAACACTTTACCAATAGCCGCCAATTGGTCAAACGCAAGGAGAGAGGCCCTTTCATTGTCTGTGTCGATACCAGTGATTCTATGTCAGGCCATGCAGAGCAAATCGCTAAGGTGCTTTGCTTTGCCATCTTGAAATTGGCCGCCCGCGATAATCGCAAAGCCTAT
>CAZHOC010000686.1:1375-2262 GCA_964534295.1 uncultured Bacteroidia bacterium
TAGGTATCAAGGTGATCGATCTCTATGACATCGGGAGATCTCTGGATCAGATCGTGGCTTTTTTGCAAATGTCCTTTTACGGAGGTACTGATATCACCCTGGCGCTGCATGAAGTCCTGCGGCAATTAAGGACCGAGTCTTATAAAGATGCGGACGTACTCATGATCTCTGATTTTATCATGTATAAGGTCGAAGACGAGGTCTTGGAGCAGATCGGTCATCATCAACAGCGCAATGATACGCGCTTTCATTGCCTTACCTTGGCCGATGATCCCAATGCTGAGGTGATAGAAAAGTTTGATACTAACTGGATTTATGACCCCAAAAGTAAGGGCGTGATCCGTGAGATAGCTGGAGAATTGCGGAAGCTAGGGCAGCTCCAGTAAAAAAAATGAAAAAAGTTTCATATTTTTTTTCTGTCATATTTGCTTGATTTTGGCCCTCATTATTGGCCTCATTTCCCCTCTCTTTATAGAAGTTTTTGCATGCGTTACCGCTTCGCGGAACGCTTATCTCTCATTTTTTGTCCCAAAAGCTTAACGAAAAAGGTGCCCTGTGACCGAAACAAGGCTTGTTTTGACGTTTAAACATTGTTTAGCATATTTCTATATATCTTAAACAAAATATTTAGGATAGTCAGATTTCACTATATACTGAAAGAGATATAAGCAGCTGATAAACAGTGTAATCTATTCCAATTGTATTATATAAAGCTTTTCATATATCCTTGATTGGGAGAAATATTTTTGTTTAACTTGTTATAAGAAAAGATAAACAAAACATTGTAAGTCTGTTATTCGTACGTATATTTGTATTGAACTTTCAGAAAAAACCGAAAATTATGACCGCCCCAGAATTTAACTCAGCCGTCATCAACCTACATTCTT
>CAZHOC010000686.1:2289-4014 GCA_964534295.1 uncultured Bacteroidia bacterium
TCTCTCAAGCCGATAGCTTATAAACTAACGCGTGATAATGAAGAGGCGAATGACCTGATTCAGGAGACTCTACTGAAAGCGATTGCTAACCGCGAGAAGTTTTCAGACGGAACTAACTTGAAAGCATGGTTATACACCATCATGAAGAATACCTTTATCACCAACTATCACAGATTGGTAAAGCGTAAAACCTTCATTGATACCACTGACAACTTACACTTTATCAATTCTTCCTCCCACGTTACTGAAAACGGTGCTGGTACTAAACTAGCGATGGATGAGATTGAAAAAGCGATCAAGGGACTCAGCTACGATTACAAGACTCCATTTATGATGCACTTCAAAGGCTATAAGTACTTTGAGATTGCAGATATCCTCAACATCCCGATTGGTACGGTTAAAAACCGTATTCACATTGCCCGTAAAGAGCTTAAGCGTCAGCTAAAGAGCTACGCTAAATAGTGATTGATAAGCAAAATTGATGTTTTGTTGAGAAATTTGGCAAAAAAAATAAACAATACTTCAACAATTTCGGTTTATTGTGAGTAACGAATCTGCAAGGCCTCAGGGCCGTTCGTAAGCTCCAAAAGAGAAGTGTTGGTCAGTAAATCTGGCTTTAAACAACTTATAAAGTAGATCCGTTATAAATGGATCTACTTTTTTTTGTGTTAGTTCAATCATTCTACTGATGCAGTTTTATCAAGACACCTGTTTGGAATGTAGTAAACTCATTACCAAACGCTACAGTACTTCTTTTACCCTCGGTATTCGGACGCTAGCCCGTAAATATCACGAGTCAATCTACGCGATTTATGGTTTTGTTCGCTACGCGGACGAAATAGTAGACACTTTCCATGGTTACGACAAGGCTCAGCTTTTAGCGAGGTTTCGCGAAGATACCTATCGAGCGATCGAAGAAGGCATCAGTCTAAACCCTGTCTTACAATCTTTTCAGGCAGTAGTAACTGAATACAAAATTGAGTATGAGCTCATTGAAGCCTTTTTGCATAGCATGGAAATGGATCTACATTTCCAGATATACAATCAGGAGCAATACGAAGAATATATTTATGGCTCTGCTGAAGTGGTGGGCCTCATGTGTCTAAGAGTCTTCTGTGAAGGAGATGAAGAGATGTATCAAAGCCTTAAAGCTCCTGCCTGTAGCTTAGGGAGTGCTTTTCAAAAGGTGAACTTCCTACGCGATATGAAGAGCGATTACTTCGAGCGCGGACGGGTATACTTCCCAGGAGTAGATTTTACCCACTTTGATGAAGCAGCGAAAAAAGCCATCGAAGCAGATATTGCTAAAGATTTAGAGCATGCTTATTCCGGTATCGTGCGCTTACCTGAAGGTGCAAAGAAAGGCGTTTATCTAGCCTATCGCTATTATCTCCGCTTGCTCAAGAAGATTGCTAAAGCGCCAGCTACAGAGGTTCAGGAAAAGCGAATTCGAGTGCCAGACAATCAGAAGTTTGCCATTCTGCTGAGCTCATACCTCCAGCACCAATTCAACTTCCTGTAGGTCATGACCCTAGACGAACTTCGTCAACAATATCAGTTAGCCGTCAAAAGCGAAGATGCCGCGATTGCTTTATGGCGTAGTTTGGAAAACTATGAGGGCCCAGATGCGGTTACCTTGGCCTATAAGGCTTCGGCTCGCTCGCTCATGGCGCAACATCTCTGGAACCCCCTCGAAAAGCTTTCTCAAGCCAAGGAGTCCATGCG
>CAZHOC010000687.1:0-4011 GCA_964534295.1 uncultured Bacteroidia bacterium
ACTTCAAGTGGATAGCTGCACAATACCGAATCTGAATAAGCAAAGGATGCCTCTGGATTGGGAGCAGTAAACTCCTCTCCAACCCCTACTGCATACCAGGCATTGATGACTTGTTCGCTTTCTGCTGAGCAAGCCCCATACAAATCAGTGGCAGCCTGTAGACTGTACAAGCGAGCTTCTTCATAAGTAGTGCTGGGATGGAGATAGTAAAATAGTGAGCGAAAAGCGATCTGGGCAGGCTTTTCAAAGCCAAGTCCTTCTACACTGTAGGAATTACCTAAATCATTCGTCCCACTACCACCTTCGGTCAAGAGATAAAACCAATGATTTTGGACACTGCTATTGGTGTGAACACGTTCAAAGGTGTCCCAATTATTGCCTAGGTAGGTATTGGGATGACCAAAGTCGTTAGGTTGTAGCATGCTACGTATCGCAAAATTGGCTTCCGCTCCGATGATCCAATCAAAGGTCTCAGGCTTGGACCAATGCTGGACGATCTTACCCATGATGTCAGAGTAGGATTCGTTGAGCGCCCCTGATTCGCTACGATAAATCAAGCCCGCAGTAAATTGAGTCAGGCCATGCGCCACTTCATGGGCGACAATATCGATCGAAACTAAAGGATTGACTTGTCCGCCGAGGCTATCACCATCACCATAATACATCGCCTGCCCATCCCAAAAAGCATTGCGGAAATCGCGCCCGACATGCACATGACTGACAAGGGGATAACCCTTATTGTCGAGACTATAACGTCCTAAGATCTGGTTGATATACTCATAAGTTTGGGCCGTACCCCAATGTGCATCGGTAGCAAACTGATCTCGATTGCTATTGATATTGTCCCAAGTATTGTCGTCATCCGTAAAGGGATCGACATCCAACCACCAATAATAGCGTCTTTTAGCATCTAGGGTATAAATCCCCTGTCCACGAGTGAGGTCGACTAAGCTAAAGCGGTCGCCATTGTAACGAGTAGTAATCTTGCGGGTACCGCTATAGGAAGTATTGGCAATGCCTATAGAATCTTTGTCAGAATGTTGGATTCGTTGTTCTTGCCAAATCAAATCGCCATTGATGGCATCGATATAGGTGTAGTTTCTCCCTAGGGGAACGCTAGTATAAATATCAAATTTGTAGGCTAGGCTAAGCTGAGAGGAGTTGAAATTACCTGAAGGCGGACTCCAGACTAATTGTCCTTCTGGAAGGTCCCCTAATTTATTTTCCCACTGATAGCGTTCGGCTGGATTGGCCGCCAGCGCTTGTTGGAAGGCTTGGTCTTGATTGAGAAGGGGGAGTTGAGCGTTCTCCGAAGGAGCAAATAACAAACCGCCCATCGAAACCAAATCTCCTTGAGCGTCTAAGTGGAGTATCCAAATCGCTCCCTCGATGAGGAATGGCCCACGTTTTTGTTGGAGCCTAATATGCGTCATGCCGATGGGATCCTTTTCGCTGCGAACTTGAGTAAAAAGGAAGGGATCACTTTGCTCGAAAAGGCTTTGCAAATAGGTCCCAAAGGAAGTTAGATCAATTTTTTGAGGGCGGGCAAAGCGAACAAAAGAGGGGAGCTTTCGGCCTGGCCGGAAATAAATGGTGTCGGCCGCTGGAATATTGAGGGGGAGGGGAGTGGCCCAAGTTGGTAGCGCCAAAACCATCCCGATGAAAGCTAGAATTAGATGTTTGTGTATAGGGCTGTGAGCTTTACATATAGAACGTAAAAACCCAGCCAAAAGGCAATGACAAAAATAGTCCTGAATGACAAAGCCAGGACCTGTAAATAGGCCCTGGACTTAACATTATTGGACATGTTAGGGAAAATGCTTAGTGCGTCTCCTCTTTCAAAAGTTCCGGAAACTTGGCCTGGAAACGCTTGAGACGAGGAATTGATACCGCCTGAACGTAGGGTTGGTTGGGATTGAGACGCTCGAAATCCTGATGATAATCTTCAGCATCATAAAACACCTCAAAAGGCACCACTTCCGTTACGATCTTGGCATCAAAAGTACCAGCCGCTTCTAATTCTTTGATATAGTCCTCGACGATCTGTTTCTCACTATCGCTTTGATAATAAATCATCGAACGATATTGAGGACCGCGGTCTGGACCTTGGCGGTTAGGGGTTGTGGGGTCATGTGAACCAAAAAATACCTTCACCAAAGTAGCATAATCAACTACTTCTGGATCATAATATACTTCGACGGCTTCGGCATGCTTGGTGCGACCAGAACTTACTTGCTGATAAGTTGGGTTTTTGATCTCGCCACCAGAATAGCCGGAGATTACTTCTTCTACCCCTCTTAGGGACTCGTAAATGGCTTCTACACACCAAAAACATCCACTCGCAAAGTAGGCTTTGCTGAGCTTATCTAAATCTTCAGTATTGACAGTTTTGATCGCCGTTTTTTCTGCGCTTTGGCGACTATTTTGCTGCATAGAGCAAGCCGACAAGGAAAGTAAAAGGATAGGTAATAAAATTGAATAACGCATGTTGATAGAGATATTTGTCAATATAACTGATTCTCTCCGTCTAAGGTTCTGATTTTAACTTGCTATATCTGTAAATGTCAGCGTGGCGACCTGTATCGCTAGCTGATAGATTGATACAGCGGTATTTACCCTACAAAAGTAAGGGACTTTTTGGGAGTTATACTAACCCTATTTTTGTACAGGGGCTGCTGCGCAGAACGCTTGTCTTTCAAGATCCCGGCTCGCGTACCTTGGCCGGGATGACCTTTAGCTTTATTCCCTAGTATTTTATGGTCTATCTTGGATAAAAACATCAGGAACTTAACCCGTGCTGAGGGTGAACTATCGGGATGACTAGTTCTCTGGACTATATCAAGACACAGTCCCTCTACACGTGGTGATGAAAACGCTTCAAATAGATGTTCAGTTCGAACTATTATCAAGGTCTCGAAGGCTCATTACCGCGGCTAAATCCCTGAAAATAAGGTCAACGAAACTTACAAAAAATGTCCGTATTAAGTACAAATCAGTTCTCGGTTTCCATCGGGATTGACATCTCTAAATCCTGGTTTGATGTAGCGATCTGGATACCCACTAGGCCGCTGCTACTTCATCGACAATTTACCAATGATCGCATGGGGTTTGCTCGGCTTTGGAAATGGCTCAAAAAGCACTTGGAAGTGTCCTCGGATCAATGGCTCTTTTGCTTAGAAGCCACTGGATTATATAGCCGAGCCTTAGTGCATTTTTTAATGGGTAAATCTGCAGCCGTCTGGATCGCCTCAGCCTTGGATATCAAACGCTCAATGGGCCTACAAAGAGGGAAAAGTGATCAAATTGATGCCCAACGAATCGCCCAGTACTGCGCTACCCATCAGCACCAAAAACGCCTAGTCGGCCTCTCTAAGCTCAGTTTGGAGAAGTTACAAGACCTTGAGGCCGCTCGGAAAAGACTGATTAGAGCCCGTAAACTCCTCCGAACACCACTCGCAGAACTTCAACACATTGACCCCCAGAATGCCAGGATGTTGGAAAAAATATCTCGGGACAGTCTCAAGGGAATCGACAAATCGATTGACAAAGTTGAAAAACAAATTATCCAGACTATTGAAGAGGATAATGAGCTTAACCAGTCCTTTCAATTAGCCCAATCTGTTAAGGGAGTGGGAAAAGTACTCGCCCTGCAACTCATACTGGCTACTCATGGTTTCACCCGTATGATGAATCCTAGAAAACTGGCTTGCCATGCAGGAGTAGCTCCCTTTACCCATCAATCTGGCTCTTCGATCAAATCCCAAAAAGGGGTATCCAAATTTGCTGACAATAAACTAAAGGCTACGCTACACATGGCCGCAGTCTCCGTCTGCAAGTCCGATCCCGAATTCCGACAATACTTCGAACGAAAATTGGAACAAGGAAAACATCCTATGACAATCATAAATGCTATTCGAAACAAGATTTTACACCGCGTCATTGCTGTGGTCAAAAGGGGATACCCATATATTCAATTTAATCCCCAATTCACTTGATTTTATCATAGATGTC
>CAZHOC010000688.1:0-4007 GCA_964534295.1 uncultured Bacteroidia bacterium
GTATCGTCAAATTGCTCGGAAGCTTGCATTTAGGTGGGCTTTCCCCGCTCTTGGTAAGAGCCCTGACCAAACCCATGGTATTGGATCAATCCGCCATAAAATCCCATACAAATTATCAGGCCAAGCGTTCTCTGCAGGAGAGCTTAACAGAAATCTCCGCTTGGGTCAAACAGATTGGCGGACCAGAAGTTTTGGCTAAAGCAGACCGATCCTTGCCTTGGTTGTAATTGCAAGCTTTATTGTGGTCCTTTGTTTCCCTTCTGCTCAACATAACTTTACAGCAAGAAAAACGAGTGAACGAACGAACATTAGATGCTGCTGCTTTTCGTCGCCACGCCCATGAATTGGTGGATTGGATGGCCGATTATCTGGAGCAGATAGAACAATATCCCGTCAAGTCTCAAGTCAAGGCGCGCGAAATCTACAATCAACTTCCGTCCAGCGCGCCGCAAGAGGCGGAGTCAATGGAAGCGATTTTCAAGGACTTTCAAGAAGTGATTTTGCCGGGTATTACCCATTGGCAAAGCCCCAATTTCTTCTCCTATTTCCCCGCCAATAGTTCCTATGCTTCCCTGCTTGGTGAAATGCTTACTGCTACCTTGGGCGCTCAGTGTATGATTTGGGAAACCTCTCCCGCGGCCGCAGAGCTAGAGGAGCGGGTGATGGACTGGTTGCGAGAAATGATCGGCCTGCCAGAGCAGTTTTCTGGAGTGATTCAATCCACAGCCTCTGATGGCACCTTGATTGCCATTTTAACGGCTAGGGAAAAAGCCAGTAATTTTCAAGTCAATGAAACTGGTTTGCGAAGGCATCCTCAATATCGGGTGTATGCTTCAGGGCAAACTCATAGTTCAATAGAAAAAGCCGTCAAAATCGCAGGTTTGGGCCGTGAGAATTGTGTTTATGTGGCCACGGATGACAACTTTGCCATGGAGCCCGCTGCTCTGCAAAAGACCTTGCAAGCAGATTTACAGGCCGGACTTAAGCCTCTTTGTGTAGTAGCTACTCTGGGGACTACTAGTTCTACAGCAGTAGATCCCCTGGAACCCATCGCCAAAATTTGTCAAGAATATGGTGTCTGGTTGCATGTTGATGCTGCCTATGCCGGCAACGCCCTGATCTTGCCAGAGTACCGCGATTGGATTAAAGGGATAGAAGGGGTTGATAGTTTTGTCTTCAATCCCCACAAATGGCTCTTTACCAATTTTGATTGTACGGCTTATTATGTACGCTCTGAGGAGTACTTGATCCGGACATTTGAAATCTTGCCGGAATACCTTAAGACCCGCAACGATAAGATTGTCAACAATTATCGTGATTGGGGCATTGCTTTGGGAAGACGATTTAGAGCTTTGAAGCTTTGGTTTGTGCTACGCAACTTCGGCGTCAAGGGACTGCAAGAAAAACTTCGCCTCCATATGCAATTGGGGCAGTGGTTAAAAGAGCAGGTAAAGGCTCATCCGGACTTTGAATTGCTGGCGCCAGTACCACTCAACTTGGTTTGCTTTCGCTATCGACCGGACGGAGCGTTGAGCGAAGCTCAACTCACCCAGCTCAATCAAAGCATCGTCCAAAGACTCAATGACGGCGGTAAAATCTACCTGACTCATACTAAGCTCAATGGTATCTATACAATCAGACTGGTAGCTGGTCAAACTCAGGTGACACAGCGACATCTGGAAGCCGCTTGGGAATTAATTGCCAAAACTGCGAAAGAAGCGTTCCATGAAATGGATTGACCCTACAACCTATAAACGAGCGAAGCATTTTGCCTTTTTCAATGGTCTTGATTATCCCCATTTCAATATTACTGCCATGGTGGATATCGCCCGCTTGCTGCCTTGGGCAAAAGAAAATGGCTACTCCATCTTTCGAGTGATATTGTATTTCGCTTGTCGTGCGGCTAATGATATTCCGGAATTTAGACAACGAATCCGCGATGGGAAAATCGTCGAGCATGACTCAGTTCATCCTTCCTATACCTCTATGACTGATGATGGCGTCTTCAGCTTTACGGATGTACAGTATGTGCCTGATTTACAGCGATTTTTTGATAACTGCGCCGCTCAAGAAAGCCTTGTAAAAGGCGAAGCGAGTTTAGAAGATGAAGCCCATCGCGATGATTATCTTTTTGTAAGCAGTCTGCCTTGGATTCATTTTACCAGCTTTGTTCATCCGGTACATATTAGCGGCTTAGACTCCGTACCACGTTTGACCTGGGGCAAATACCAAAAAGAAGGAGAACGCATAGCGCTCCCCTTCTCGGTACAAATTCATCATGCCTTGGCGGATGGATCCCACCTTGGCGAATATTTTAGATTGTTACAGGCCTATTTTGATACGCCTGCAGACTTTATTTAGGATCTAATACGTCGCTGATAAAGTGAAGTACGCCATTGGTACCTTGAATATCTTGCAGGATAAAGCCTACTGAATCATTAATAGCAATACTGAAGTCTCCTCCAATCTTGATGCTATCACCTTGGAGGGTCTGGAAAAATTTGTTGGCGAATGCTTGTTCCATATCGACCTTTCTGATATTTCCAGAAAGCATATGGTAGCGTACAAAAGCCTTTAATTCATCATCAGAAAGATCATCTAAGTCCTTAAGGCCATCCGTCTCATCAAACCATGTTTCAAAAGCACCATTGGTCGGAAGTAAGATGGTGTTAGGCGTTCCATTGGTCAATTCTCCTTTAAGATTGACACGATCAACGGCTTCTAAAAAGATGGAAAATGCATCATTATCTTCGAGCATTTCGTAGAGGTTGGGCGTCTCAATTACTTGGTCCACAACATGAATAAAACCGTTTTTGGCTTCAATATCAGTTTGAGTAAAGGCAACGTCTCCATTCACTCTAATACCATTATTGGTGATCTCGAGGAGAATGGCGAGAAAGTTACTATCGGGCGCTTCATAAGAAGGGGTAATGTAGTAGCCACTATTGAGTACGTCTGTACCCGTTTTACCTTGCTGAAAATGGTAGCGCAATAACTGTTCTAAGCGATCCTGAGGTACTTCCTGAATACTAGCGTAATTGTTGGCTTGTAGCCAAGATTCGAATACATTATTGGTTGGCACCATGACGGTAAAGAAGAGGGTGCTCATGTCTGAAACGAATTCGGTGCGATCCAAAGCTTCCACAAAAATGCTGAATTCGGAGCGCTCCTGCATGGTTTCGTAAAGGTTGGGTAGCTTATCGGCTGGATCCCTTAATAAACAAGCAGGCAAGAAAAGGCTTGCTGCTAAAGCGATCAGGACAAATAGTTTTGAAGACTTATGTTGATACATATTCAAAATGAAAAATTAATGCTTGTAATCGTTCCCATTAAAAATAGAGGCGCAAAAGTACGCATAGATTCGTGTTTCTAGCGAAAAATCGTATTTTCATTTAACGAAAAAAAAGTCCAAACTGCTGCCTATGGCTACCCCAAATATTGCAAAAGACAAATCCGAGTTTCGCAATTACGAACAAGGCGAACTTACTGCTGCCGTAAAAGAGCATTATCGTAAAATGCGCAGTCGACAAACCTATGGGTATGTCCAGCGCATGAAGCAAAAATACCTCACTTACGACAAGCCTCTCATGATATGGGACGCTATGGAGAAGTTAAACGCTTTAATTGATGTCAGCGACCCTGATTTAGATTTGCCCAATGTGCAGCATTTAGCGCAATCGGCAGAAGCTATTCGCGCTGATAATCGCCCTGATTGGATGCAGTTGGTGGGCTTGATCCACGACCTAGGCAAGGTGATGTATTTATGGGGCAGCGATGAGGACGGAACCAGTCAGGCAGAGCAATGGGGCTTAGTAGGTGATGTCTTTGTGGTTGGGGCGGCCTTGCCGAACGCTTGTGTCTATCCTGAGTTTAACGAACTCAACGCTGATATGAGTGATCCTCGCTACAATACGGAAAATGGGATTTATTCAAGCGGCTGCGGTTTGGATAATCTTGAATTAGCTTGGGGGCACGATGAGTATCTCTTTAAAGTGCTAGAAAATCAT
>CAZHOC010000689.1:0-4004 GCA_964534295.1 uncultured Bacteroidia bacterium
ATACAGCTCGCTCGAATTCAAGTCCAATTTAGTGCTTTTAAGCACAGGATGGAAGATAAGCGTTCCGCGTCCCTAAAGCTTTCAGTAGTAACACCCAAAAACTTGTTGGCTTGTCTTAGTTTTTAGCACCGCTGCGCGGAACGATTATCCCTCTCACTTAATGTAGGAAGTGCGTCTAATCCTTAGTAGATATTACACCGCAGCCCACAGAAATATTCGAAGGCAATAATGATTTAGCAGCGCGTAAGTTTTAATCCAACAATAGATTAATTCGAAAGCCGAAATACCATTTCTTTAGATAAGAAAGCTTCATTTACCTAGTCTTCAAAAGTTCTTTTTCTGGCATGCGTTACAAAAAGTACACGGAATATTTCCAAAAGCTGAACTTGCTCCTCTTATTGCCTTTGTTGCTTTTCGCCTCTTCTCTTTATGCTCGCTCTCCGATAGGGCATCAAAAACTTTATTTCCGTCAAATAATCGACGGTTTATCTCAGAGCAATGTAAAAACCATTGTAGAAGATAGTCGGGGTTACCTCTGGATCGGAACCGACGGAGGGCTCAATCGCTTTGACGGATTGAATTTTCGAATATTCGAAACGGACGAAGATGACCCTCATTCTATGCCCGACAATCGAGTCAATGATTTGTTGATTGATTCCCAAGAGCAGCTATGGATTGCGACCTATCGCTCTCTTGCTTTGTATGTAGAAAAACAAGAGAAATTCATCATATTCAATAAAGACAATACATCAGAAAACAATCAATACCTAGATGCTATAAGTCTTTTTGAAGATAGTGAACAACAATTATGGGTTGGGACCTTACATGGGGTTTTTGTGCTCGACACCAGCAGCAATACCCTTAAGCGTCCCAGTATCAAAGGGATTGAGCAGTTGAGTGCTCGCAAAGTCAACTCTATCGAAGCTGTCGGCTCTGAGATTTGGTTTGGTACTGATCGTGGGCTTTTTCGCTATGACCGTGAGGAAAAAGTCAAAGATTACATACGCCCTATTTTGCCCATGGCAGACTTTGGCAACATCGTAGACATCCTCAATGATAGCAATGGTTGGGTTTGGCTGGCAAGTCAAGACAAAGGGCTATTTAGAATGCATAAGGGCTTTGACAAGCAGTGGGGATTTCATAGCTATCTGCAAGGACACAATTCTAGACTCAAGGACCACCGGATTTTTAAGGTATTTGAGGATTCTCAAGGAAGAATCTGGGTTGGCACAGAAAGCCTGGGGCTCAATCTCTACTTAGCCAGTCAGGACGATTTTGTCGCTTATACCAAGGATCCCGCTGAGCAACTAGCATTGAAGACTAACTCCATGTGTGAGGTATTTGAAGATGGTAGCGGACGACTCTATTTCGGCTCCAATAATCAGGGCATGTTTGTGCATGATCCTTATGCAATCAACTTTAATCATATCGATCATCGCTTTGGATTGAGATTAAAGTTTAGTACAGTTACCGCCTTTTTGGAGTTGGGTAAAGATTTATGGGTAGGCACTGATGGCGGAGGCATCTCGGTATGGGATCGAGTAAACAACACCTACTCTTTTATCAATCATGATCCTAAAAATCCTCGCTCCATTGGCAGCAATGAAGTATTAAGCATTTTTCAAGATTCTAAGGGCATCGTCTGGGTCGGAAATTGGAACGGGGGTCTCAACAAATACAATCCCTCAAACGCTTCCTTCAAGACCTACAGACCTAACCAATCTCCCAAGTCCATCGGCAGTGAGCACGTCCTAGCTATAGACGAAGACCAAAACGGTGATCTTTGGCTAGCCACTTGGGGACATGGCCTTTCTCGTTACAATCGCGCAACCGATGATTTCTTCAATATAGGCTATATCCCCTATAATGACGATCATATGGGCAGCGACATGACCTATGATATCGAAATCGACGATCTGACAGGTGAAATTTGGGTAGCTACTGTATTGGGCTTGGACCGAGTCAGAATGCTTGATAAAGAGCATTATCATGTCACTCGATATTGGCATGATCCCAATGATAATAGCAGCATTAGTGCCATCAATGTCAATGCTATTTTTGAAGATGCCCAAAAAAGGCTTTGGGTAGGTACTGCCAACGGCCTCAATCTATTTGATCGCCAAAGCGAAACCTTTAGAAGATTTTTTGTCCAAGACGGTCTGGCTGGCAATGTAATTCAAGAAATTCTTCAAGACGAGAATGGTGATTTTTGGATCAGCACCACTAAAGGCCTCAATAAAATGACGGAAACTAAAGAGGGCTTTGAGTTTGAGCTATTTACTAAATCAGATGGCTTACAAGGTAATGAATTTTTTAGGAATGCAAGCTACCAGACTGCGGCTGGAGAGCTCTTTTTGGGGGGAATAAATGGCTTTAATCATTTCGACCCCAATGAATTCAAAACCGATCCTTTTCCACCAAAAATCCAGTTTACCAACCTAAAGCTTTTCAATAAGGAGGTAGAGATTGGGGGTAAGCAAGGAGTACTTTCTGCTCACATCAATACGCAGGATCAAATCACGCTAGACAAAAGCCAGACTGCATTTTCGATAGACTATAACGGCTTAGGGCTCACGAGTCCTGAAAAGTATCAGTATGCTTTTAAACTTGAGGGTTTCGATAAAAATTGGAACTATGTAGGTCCGCAAAAGACTGCTACTTATACCAATTTAGATCCTGGTGATTATGTGTTTATGGTTACAGGCGCAAACAGAGACGGGGTTTGGAGTCAAAATCCTCGAAGATTGAAAATCACCATTCTCCCTCCTTGGTGGCAGACTTGGTGGGCAAGAATGATCCTCATTGTGAGTCCTTTGGGCCTTATTATTTCTTTGATATTCCTCCGCTTTTCCTTCATCAAGGCCCAAAAGATTCAATTAGCTCATCAAGTGGAAATTCAAACCTCCGAGCTCCTAGAGCAAAAAAATGAAATGGAAGTACAGGCGCAGGAACTGCGCAAAGTCAATCAACAAAAGGACAAACTGTTTTCTATCATTTCCCACGATTTGAGAAGTCCCATCTATTCCTTACAAGGCATAACCAATATGCTGGATCCTGAAATCCTTCAGGCTTCAGACCTCAACCAAATCAGATCCGACATAAGCAACAAAATAACAAACATAGGCAACGTTATGGTAAATCTATTAGACTGGTCAAAGAGCCAGATGGCAGGAGAAACGCAAGAGATAGAGAATTTTGATATCGCTGAGCTCTCCAATGAGATGTGTAGTCTTTATGCTTCTATGGCGAAGGAAAAGAAGGTGAAAATCGTCAACTATATTTCCCGCCCATTGATGATTCGAGCAGACAAAAACCAGGTACGAATTATCCTCCGCAATCTCATCGGCAATGCGCTTAAGTTTACTCACGCCAAAGACGCCGTTTATATCGGATATGAACAACTCCCTAATAAATCCATTTGCATCAAAGTGACTGATACCGGTGTGGGTATGAAGGAAGATCAACTAGCCAACCTGTTTGAAATAGTGGGCAAAAAATCTTGCCCTGGCACAGCAGGAGAAAAAGGCGTTGGCTTAGGCCTTCTCTTGGTTAAAGAATTTGTAGAAAAGAATGGGGGTTCAGTTTTCGTAAATAGTAAGTTCGGAGTCGGAACCACTTTCCGCTTTTCTCTGCCCATGGCGAGCTAATTGATGCTAAGCCTCAAAAAATAAGTGCCGATCTACAAGGTAGATCGGCACATCGAAAACGCCATTTAATTGGGCGACGCCCATGTCGCCACACACACTACTGTTACCCTGCAAAAGCAGAGTACATCCACACTAATTTCTCTTGTTCTCTGATGTAGTCGCTCATCAAAGCGTTGGTACCTTCATCATCTGCAGCTTCAGATAAGCCTAATAATTCTCTTTGGAGATGTAAAAGCTGTCCAAAGGCGTCGAGGATGTGATTTACTGCGGTAAATCCATTTGACACATTGGGCGTAGCCTTTATGCCTGAGTGAGCCTGAAAATCATCAAAGGTATGGAAAGGTGTATGACCAAGTG
>CAZHOC010000690.1:0-3999 GCA_964534295.1 uncultured Bacteroidia bacterium
CGGAGGTAAGGCCCCTGTTTCATTGAATAACAATGGAGGTAATACCGCAATTGTCATCAATGATCTCCAGATCGCAGGTCCCAATGCCGCTAACTTTGCCGTAGGTGGCAGCACCTTCCGCATGCTAGGGATAGGGGAAACGCTAGATCTTATCGTTACGCACAGCGGTACCAATGACAATGAAACCGCTACTTTGACGATCACCTATGGCGATGGTAATACTGCCCAAGTAGGCTTGACGAGTGGACAAGCCACCTCTACCACGACTATTCTTTATCGAGTTAATGCTGGTGGCCTTCTAGTTGCTGACGCCAATGCTACTGATTGGTCAGCTGATGAAGATGGGACAGCTTCCCAATATCTATCGGCAGGGGGAGACAATGTATTTGTAACGCCGGCTACGGCCACCATTGATATGAGTGATCCATCTTTGCCAGCAGGGACGCCAATAGAGCTTTTTGCACAAGAAAGATGGGATCCAGCTGTACTACCAGAGATGCTTTGGAGCTTCCCTGTAACAGTAGGTGCTAATATTGAAGTAAGGCTATACTTTGCGGAGACCTTTGGTAGTATTACCGCCGCTGGCGAACGCGTATTCGACGTATCAGTAGAAGGCACTGTGCCTGCAGTATTTGATGGTATTGATCCATTTGCCATTAATGGCCTAAATGGAGCCTTCATGCTGTCGCATACCCTAACTATGACTGACGGCTTCCTTGATATCGAGTTTATCCATGATATCGAAAATCCTAATATCAAGGCGATTGAAATCATCCAAGTCAGTAATGTCTCTAATAGCAATCCCGTAGTTACCAATCCTGGAATCCAAACAGGAGTTGAAGGAGATGTTGTCAACTTGCCGATTATCGCGACTGATGCCGATGATTGTGGTGGCTTGACCTACTTCGCCAATGGCCTTCCAGGTAGCTTGACCATGGATCCAAATACGGGCGTGATCAGTGGTACGCTTGATCAGTCAGCTGGTGGTGGAACAGCCGGTGCTTTCATCGAGAGCAATGGTCTAATCATCCTTGAAGCAGAAACTGACTTTGTGGACCAAGCAGGTGGCTTCAATCTCCTAAATGAAAATGGGGTCGATTACCTCATAGCCAGCTCAAATCATTTTGGCAATACCAATGGTGAGACAGTCCTTTACAACCTTCAGATTACCAATCCTGGGGTATATCGCATCCAAATGAAGTCTGATATTTCAGGTACTAATCCAACCGAAGAAAACGACTCTTGGTTACGTATTGTGAACACTGCAGATGTACACTTCTTCTGTGTCCAGGGCGGCACCTTAGGTAGTAGTACTGAATTTGTAAATATCCTTGGCGGTGGTGCCACTTCCAAGACCATCTATTACCCTGCGGGGAACGCTATGGGTCGTCCAGATCACGGCAATGAAAACCCAGGCAATAGTGGCTTCTTCAAAGCTTACAGAAGTGGCGGAGGCGGTAACAAATGGGATGTACAAACCATTGACAACAATGGCTTCCCAATGTATGCTTACTTCCCGAATGCGGGTACCTTTACCTTTGAGTTATCAGAGCGCTCAGCTGGTCATAAAGTTGACCGCTTAGCCCTTACACATATAGACTTAGTAGGCACAGGAGAACCCACTGGCACCCTCGATGGCCCAGAATCTTCTCAAGCAGTAGGTGGCAATCCCGGCGCAGCCGCTGGCAGCCCTTACAATGTTTCGGTTACGGTTACAGACAACTGTGTCCCAGCAGGAAGCAGCACCATCAACTTTGATTGGGTAGTTACAGACGTTCCGCCTAGCGGTGCCCCCTCTGCCCTAATCGAAATCCTACCTGGTGCGGGTCTTGGTTCGAGCACCTTTGGAGGGAATAGCAATCTTTCGATCACCAATACCTCCACGGGTAACATCCAGATCACTGGAGTTAGCTATGACTTCAGTACCGGTATAATCCCGGATATGGTCTTTGATCCAGCAGGTAATGGTGGAGATGCCACTGCTCAGTGTTTCACTCCAAATGGCGCTTTGGCTACCGCAGTAGGACTTATTTCTCCTGCCGATCCTTGCGTGGATCCATTTAGTCAGCCCTACAATGGCGGATTTGATGTGATGAGCCTTAGTTTCAATGACTTTGACCCTTCAGAACAGTTCACCTTCTCTGTCGATATTGACCCTAACAACATTCAGGGCGTCCCAGGTGCGGGAGGTGCAGGTTCTGTCTCTGGACTTGAAGTAGCCGGAGCCACCATTACGGTCAACTTTAGTGATGGTAGTAGCATTGTTTCCAGCCTATACGAAGAAGGTAGTCTTGGCGGGGCAGAAGTAATCGTGGCCCCTAATGCATCTGCCACCCCAAGTATTACGGCGGTAGGAGTGGGTACTGGACTAAATTGCGTCAGCTCGCCTAATCAAACGATCGAGGTAAGCGGTACTGCAGGTGAGTATATCTCCTTGATGGTTCTGGATACTCGTATGTATATCCAATCAGGTGCTCCACCATTTACCCCATTGGTTCCAGCAGCTGAGTTGCCGTTTCTCGCTAATGAAGCAATGGCCAAGCAGCTTTATACCGCTCAGGTTGGAGCCAACGGAACTGTTCAAATACCAGTCACGCTTCTCCAAACTACCGGTTCCCCAGCGGGAAGTCCAGATGGTGGTCTTAACTACATTATTGCCGTTCAATCAGCCACTCCTTACGCTGTCGACCAGCAGGTAAGTATGACCTCCAACGTCCTGGTCTTAGATGTGGATCCAGTATGTGCGGCCAATAATGCTAGTCTAGATATCAATGCGACTTTACAAGCGAGAAGTGATTTCAGCGGATCATATAGTGTCAAACTTTACGACCCAACTGATGGCACACTCTTGTATGACCTCACGGCGACTGCTGATGCAGCAGGAGATATGAGCGTTGCGGGAATCGCTCCAGGCTCATATGAACTCGCGGTGAAGTATGGAAACTCGCTCCAAAAAGTACAGGCCATCACCCTGACCTCAGGCACCAATACCGCAAGTATGGGCCAACTCACGATGGGCGATGCCAATGGAGACAACTTCATCTCTATCCTCGACTTCTCGATTTTGGCGGCTGCCTTTAATACTCAAACAGGCGATCCGACTTTCGATATCCGAGCAGACTTTAACGGAGATGGCTTTGTAACGGCCCTGGATTTCTCAGTACTGGCATTCAACTTCAACACCGCCGGAGAATTCCCAAGCAACTAAACTACCCTCTAGCGCTATCGATTTTTGGTCGATAGCGCTAGCCTACTTTCGCAATACACTCCTTACGAATTGTAAGTATGAATATATTACCGCTACCCAAGATGTTTAGGTGGTACTCCTCCGGAGAACGCCTGAGCTCGCGAATTAGACTGATTACCCTTGTTTTACTTTTTGCCTTGTTCAGCTTTACCTATGTATCAGCGCAGGTAGATGTTGGCGGCAATCCCGCTAGTACCACTGTCAATATCAATGATGTTTTTACGATTGATATTGAAATTGCAGCTGGTACAAATGACCTTAATGCGGCAGAAGTTCACCTAGATTTTGATCCCTCTATATTAGAGATTCAAAGCTTTACGGCCGGAACTACCCTACCCACACAGGTAATTTCGATGCCGACTCTTCCGGCAGCAGTTTTTGATAATACCGCAGGTACCATTGATTATTCTGCAGGTATTAACAACTCGACCGTTAACGGAACGTTTCTCCTCCTTAGCTTAGAGGTAAAAGCGCTAGCAGCCTCTAACTCGACTCTGCTTAACTTTCGCACTGATGCAGGAGAATTTCCTCGTTTAACGGAAATCGCGAACTCTGGCAACTCCGTCCTAGGCACCGCCACTGATGTAGATATCACGGTCCTCAACCCTAATCCGCCCTTCCAGCTGTGTATCGCTTCCGGTTCGGCAGGGCTAACGGCCTTCGGCCGTACGTTTGAAGCGGACAATCCCAATGCGGCAGCTCACCCTACCCGAACTGGGGGAACCAAGTTTGCTGGCTACAGTGGAGCGATT
>CAZHOC010000691.1:0-3997 GCA_964534295.1 uncultured Bacteroidia bacterium
ACTTTGATTTTGATGCCGCTACCAAAGCGTAGAGGTGATACGAAAACCCGACACCGGCTGTAATAGTCCTCTACCTCTGCCACAAAACCCGTCAATACCACATCAGATAAGCGTTCGGCAAGGCCGCGTAAATGCTCATCAGGATCGGCGCCGACGATATAAAATTTAGCAGCAGGTACTTTTGCTTTTAGCTTTTCCCAGCCGTTTTCAAGAAACCATATTAGCCCATCTCGATTTGCCTCCCAACCCAAGCTACCCACAAATAGTAGTGCGGCCTCCGTTTGATTCCATTCCAGTTTTGGCGCTTGCTGCAATTCTTCTTCCCCACAAGGCGTAATCTCTTGAAAATTTACCGCTGGGCTACAAAGGGATTGCAAGATCTTCCGATCATTGGGGTAGGCGAGGACTAGGTCTGCTCGTTCGCAGAACGCTATTTCCTTGGCTTTGATGCGGCGAGATTCCAGCGAAGTCAGGAGCTTGCGGACTGGATTTTTGGTCAAGCGAGCGTAGCGTTCCCACATCACGTGCTCGGCATTATGCTCATGCAAGATGACTTTTGGGCCGTCCAGTTGCTGAGGGATATACTGAAACATCTCATAATGATCAATCAGCACATAGTCGTATTGGGGGAGGCTTTGGTGTATTTTCTCTTCGAGAACGCTAGAGTAGTTGCGGATAAAGTTGAGCGGTACGCCCTTGAGGTAGCTGCTGAGTAGCGCCTTCGGCGAACGCCCAATCTCAATGGGTTCACTAAAGTAATCGCCTAAGGTGAGCTGCTTTAAAAAGTCTGCTTCATACTTTTGATCTTCGCCCTTGAGCACCGTGATCACTGAAACTTCAAAATCCTCGGCCAAACGCTTCAACAGATTCCATGAAACGATTACCCCTCCTTTGACGGGAGGGTAGGGCAGTTGGGAAGTGATGAAGAGGAGCTTTTTCATGAAGCAGCTTGGGGACTAAGGCGGTGGCGAATACTACTTAGGAGCATGTCAAAATAAGGCTTCAACCAAAGTAGTGGCCATAAAATACCTCCATGACGACGCACATAAAAAAACCAGTCTTTACGGCCATAACCTTTGATAGAGTGAAAATCAGCTAAGCGTTCTCGGAACGATAAACTCACATCTGTCCATGCCTCCGCCAAGGGGTTTGCTGGACAAGTACCTACATAGCCAGCCGCTAAAAATACCTTACAGCCCAGTTTCTTGGCCCTTAAGGCATAATCGGGATCGCCCCAGCGATGGCGATAGAAGGGCTCTATATTGCCCACTAAATCACTCACCGCCTTTGGTATCAAAACACAATTGCCATGCATGGCATCAATTTCTTGCACATGATCCAAAGCCCCAACTTCAAAAAGCTTTAAGGTCCAACGACTGGCGCGGACAAAACCCCCATAAGTAGGTGCGAACTTATCAGGATCTTCGGTGCTACCCACGATGATGGCCTTAGGGCCAAGGCCCTGCCAAGTCAACCAAAGGTTGCTGAGGGCATCGGGATACAAAAAAGTATCATCATTGAGCCATAGATAGAAATCGAAATCTTGGGCCAGAGCCTGCCCAAAAATATGATGCATGCCTCTATTCCAAAAGTAGGTGCCATCGCCTTGAATGATCTCTACCTCTGGATAGGCCTTTTTGATTGCTTCGCTGCTCCCATCCGTACTGCCGTCATCGAGGATAATGAGCTGCATCTGAAACTTAGAGAGCAC
Source organism: uncultured Bacteroidia bacterium (assembly GCA_964534295.1). Classification (GTDB taxonomy): domain Bacteria; phylum Bacteroidota; class Bacteroidia; order J057; family J057; genus JBCAWW01. The sequence continues at coordinate 1,712 of CAZHOC010000691.1, forward strand.
ATCCTGGGCATATAAACGCTCCAAAGCCGCCAGCGTCTTTTCCCTGCTGTTGTAGATGGTCATTAAAACCGCTAGACGCGCTAAATCGGGTATGTGGTCGGAGTTCTCCAAAAATTAGAGCGTATAGACAGGGCTGTTGATAATGCGAGTAACCTTATCCTTGATGCTGCTATCGGGCTTGGCTGATAGCTTTTTACGGAGCTTGATACGCTCTTGCATCCGCAGAGTATGACCCGCAAATAGCTCGCCTACCTCTAAATACTCATCGTTAGCTACCTTTTGCTTGACGGTACTCAGATCTAAGTTAAAGGCAGTTTCAATATCGTTGAGCACCTTGTCAGTATTGAGGATCAGATCTTCATAGCGGATCTCATGTACGGCATGTTTAGGGCGCAGCATCTTAAGCGTATACTGACAAAGTGAATTGACCAGCAAATAATAAAGATTCGCGCTACTCCAACTCTTGGTCGGAATGTAAACATCCGTCTTAGCGAAGGAGCGAACCACTTGCACCGGATCGCGCTTGATGTATAAGTAGCAGGTCCGGTAATTGAGGGTATCGCTCATGGCGAGGGCTCGGCCGGGATATTTAGAAGAATCTACCACTATGTCTTCGTCAATACGATCGAAAAGCATTTGGTAAAACTTCTCCAAATAGTCCTGATATTCTTTATAAGCTTTGGCGTCTTTTAATCCTAGTAAGCGCTTGAGATATTGGGTGTGGTATTCGACCTTATGATGGACATCTTTTTGATGATCTAGGTCGATTTGAGGCAAAAACTCCTTGCCGAAAGTGTCCCAAAAAATGGTTCGTTCCGGCTTGCTCTCTAAGCCCTTGACGATGCCTTCATCTATGGCATAGCGGTTTAGTTCTCCACCACTAAAAATCCCCTCTGCATTGCCGAGTAGCACATCCAATAATGTGGTGCCGCTGCGTCCTGCGCCGATGATATAGATGATGGTTTTATTCCTTGACATATGAAACTGTTTTCACAGGTGGTGAATAGTTTTTGATTTTATGGGCGAGGTCTTTGGATATGATTTCAGCACCAGCATGGTTAAGGTGAATTTCATCCCCGAAATATTGGTTTTTACCAATCAGTCTTGAATCTCTAGAATAATTCCAAAGAGGGATATTTAGCCTTTTTGCCATGCTTTCGATCGCACGATTGCGGATATAATCTCCTGAGATAATGGGCGAAATTACAAAGTAAACTTCAGATCCAGCTGCTTGCGCTTGGACTAAGCGTTGCTCGAGGAGCTGCAGTTGAGAAAATCCTGCCCTGAAATCGTATCCGGTGGTATCAGCTACCTCTGCTACATATCCCTCGGGCATAGCTGTGTACTGAGGTAGATAGCCGTTAAAATCCTTTTGAGCCTTAGCCGTATATCGTAGTAAGTGGACCACGGTCGAGTTATAAGTATAAAGCTTAGAAAGCAGCAAAAACCTTTCCATTGGGCCTCTTTGCGCAATATGAGGCCGCAAAACAGGGGTATTCCAGTAGTATGGTTTGAGATCTGATAATTTGTCAAAGTTAGCCTCCCCATAAAACAAATCCCGATCGATATTAATGATGATCTTGCTGGGAGTATAGCGGTCGAGTATGCCTGCTAACATAGCATCACAATAGTAAAGATGCTGGCCTCTAGCGCCCAGATTGTAGGCACTTTGATCAAGGCTATCTGTGAAGATGGAAGGAATGAAATGTCTTACTGCATGGGAGGTGCCTACGAAGAGGATTTCGGCTTCTGTATCATGCAAGGCATGGGTGATACGATGATATTTACCAGAGGATTGGGAGAAGTACCATTTTTGCAATCCCCAGCCAACTAGCAGGTCTAATAGCGCCAATAGCATAAGGAAACGGCCCCCTTTTATGAGGACTTGTTTGAGGGCGCTATGTTGAGGTGCCACTGCCATTTAAAATTGAAAATAGATAAACTGACCTCCGTCAAACACTCCTAGCAAAAGGATAGCGACAATCAGGCCTGCATATGTGAGACTAGCGGGAAGGCGAAAAAGTTGCCTTTTGTTGCCCCATTCTTGGTAAAACTCGACCAAAAGTAGGATACTGACTGCGATAAAGGCGTAAATCAAGTGGATCAAAAAGAAGCCTTTGTAGTACAGCGGTCCTTGGAGAGTGAGTATTTGACCTACTGCGTAGAACGCGTCGTCTATGCTTTCAGCTCGGAAAAAGACCCATGCCAATAGTACCAAAACATAGGTCAGGAAGATGCTCATTCCTTGGTATAATCCATTGGGCAAGGCCTTGGCTAAGCGTTCCC
>CAZHOC010000692.1:0-3995 GCA_964534295.1 uncultured Bacteroidia bacterium
TACAGCTGCAGCTGAACGCCCATCCCTAACCAATTGGGTCTTTGAAAAGCGCCAGCACCTGCTTGAAAATAGTAATTATTGATCGGACTACCTGCTTCCGCTTCCCCTAAATCGCCTGAACGTAAGTTGTAATGCAGGTTTAACTTCAATTTTGGGCGACACCACCAATTAATGCCAATATCTATTAGTTGATCCTCGCCACTTAGCATACCTAAAGCTTGGGCTTGAGCTTGCTTTTGGGCGCTCATCTCTCCACGATACCTGGTAAATAATATTGTGGGTTCCAGCATTTGTCCACTTTGGGAGAGCATAATATTTACACTGCCACGGAGGTGTAATACTTCTCCTTGGACTTTATTTTCCGCTAAGTCTTCCCGAAAAAGATAGCTTAGATCGCCATCAAAATTCAATGGGCCAAAATTGGCCAAGAAATCAAGACTAAGACTTTGACTTAGGGCGAATAGGTCTGCTTGGTCTTGGTGAGATCCTCCAAAGCCTATGCTGAGCCCGTTACGCTTATTTTGATAATTGACTTTGTGCCCTTTGGTGTATTGCTCGCTCTCAGGATCACCAAAGTGGATAACTCCATGAGCAACAAAGAGAGCGGCTGCCTGTCGGCCACTGGTGTTAGGAACTATGCCTGTATTCAGCGGGGAATAAGCACCGATATTATAGTTGAGACTAACAAAAGTATCTTCTTTTCTCAGCAAACCGCCAAGGTTGATGCCTAGCGTTCGGCCGGGGCCGGTACCCACTAAATGACGCCTGATATAGTTTTGACTCCAAGATTTCTCCAAGGAACTCACATTGAAGGCTGAAGTATAGCTCTCTCTACCGAGATGGGGGAGGAGATAGCCAGAACTGAGAAAAAGGGATTGTTTTTCTTTAAGGACCTGCCATTGAAGACTTGCGTCCCATATTCCCACATTAGGAAATGCGCCATTATTTGCACCCCCTGTAACACCGCTATAAACGTCCCGGCCAACATTATCTATGGCTCCCAGCCACTTAAATTTCAAGCGAGGCAAAGGTTGACTGCTAAAACCCACCCTAGTGCGGCGAATCTCTACATTATACCTTGAATCGAGGGTCTGATAGGTATTTAAACTATCCTCAAAAAAGGCTCCTCCATGGCTATGGCTCGCCCAAATCTGAATTCCAACAATGGGTTTGATTTGCCAATTAGAAAGTGGCCCTTGACCCTGGGCATACGCTATACTCGAAATAAAGAATAGAAAAAATGGGAGAAGGCTCTTATTGAAAAAGAAACGATACATACTTGTCCGCATAGGTTAAATCGAGCCACGGTATCGGCTTAAAAAAGCCAACAAGCCCAATTGTAGCGGAACAAATATAGTATAATCTCTAAACGATTAGTGAGGTAGTTTATCCCTCAAGGCGCCATAAGAAAAGGCCCCTAAAGTAGCACTCAAAAGTACTGAAACAAATATAAAATATCCTTGACCTAGTAAGGCATAAATAGGTCCTGGGCAAGCCCCCACCATGGCCCAGCCTAAACCAAAAATTGTTCCTGCAATGAGATGTCTTCTTGGGCTGAGGGGTAACTTAAAACTATAGGCAACTTGCTCTTCATCGATGGTTTTGATGTTGAACTTTTTCATCAACCAAATGATCGCGATTCCTACTACCACAGCCGTACCGATAACCCCATACATATGAAAGCTATCGAAACGAAACATTTCAATGATTCTATACCAAGAGATTACCTCGGCTTTGGTCAAAACGATGCCAAATAGGCTTCCAGCGGCTAAAAAAGCTAATAAACGCATATCTAAATTGAGCTAGGAAACAAACTTAGGAAAATAAAAATGGTAGGATACCCCAAGTCATAATGAGGCCCCCAAGGAAAAAACCTATGACGGTTAACAGTGATTGCAGTTGTAAGTGGGAAAGGCCTGTAATCGCATGCCCAGAGGTACATCCTCTTGCGTATCGTGCCCCAAATCCTACTAAAAATCCACCCACTATAGCCATGAATATGCCTAGCGGATTTTGCCAGTTAAACAGATCACCTGGGACAAATCCGGTACCTTCTGCTAAACTATGAGGGACACTCACGCCCCAAGCCTCAAGATGGGTTTCGGTTGCCGCTGCAATTTGAACGGGTTGTTTACTACCGAGAAAGTATGCGGAGAAACCTCCGCCAAGCGTAACGCCTATCACGAATAAGATTCGCCATCGATCTGCTTTTAGCTCTCGATCAAAAAAGGAAAAACGCTTGTCTGCACCTGCGATTTTACACCAAGTGTCAAAGCTGGCAGAGATGCCTAGGCTTTTGCCGAGCCAGGTAAGTCCAAACAAGGTAAAAGCAATGGCAATACCAGCAATTGACCAATGCCAAGGCTGATAAAGGAGGTTGTCTAGGAGGGCTGGGGAACTACTTAATTCCATTAGGGGAAGTATTAATTTGCAAGGGAATACGGGATTTGGTTTTCAAATCTATCGCAAATTAACACTTTCATTGTAAAGTTGTTATTCTGGATATTCGCAAAAGTTGATAATGTCGGCAGGCAGACAGCTAATCTTGCGCAATAAAAAAACGCCCTAAGCTTAAAAGCCAAGGGCGCCTAACTATATGTCTTTAAGATTAGATTACTTCTGCTATGGCATTGTCCAGTAGCTCTTGGCTGACCTCTGTTGGACATACATAGTTGCTCATAGGCAAGCCTTCTTTTTCCATCGCGAGGAAACCACCACTGATATCGGTAAGGTTATTTACGCCACGAGCTTTCAAAATAGAGGCCATGATCATCGAACGATAACCGCTCTTGCAATGCACATAATAGTGATCTTCCTTGCCAAATTTGCTCATATTGCTGTTAACAAAATCAAGTGGGATATTGACTGCGTTTTCAGCATGCTGTGATACAAATTCAGTAGGCTTGCGTACGTCTACGATTACTCCATTTGAAGAATGGGCAAGTCTTTCACTTAATTCTTTGGGAGAAATAGACTCAATGCTATCAACTGCTTTTCCTGCCTTTTCCCAAGCGCCAAAACCACCTTTCAAATACCCCAAAGTATGGTCATAACCTACTCTAGATAAGCGGGTAATAACTTCTTGTTCTTTGCCCTCCGGGGCAACGATAAGAATGGGCTGCTTGATATCTGGAATCAAGGTTCCTACCCATGGTGCAAAGCTTCCGTTAATACCGATAAAGATAGAATTTGGGATAAAGCCATCTTTAAACTCTTGCTGGGTTCTCGTATCAAGGACCAATGCATCCTCAGCATCCGCTACTTGTTCAAATTCTTCAGGACTAAGAGCGCGCATACCTTGCTCAAAAATGCTTTCGATACTTTGGTATCCAGTCTTATTAAGCATAGCATTTTTGGGGAAGTATTGTGGAGGAGGCATCAGGCCAGAGGTTACTTCCTCGATAAACTCTTCGCGACTCATGTTTGCTCTCAAGGCATAATTGGTCTGCTTTTGCTCTCCTAAATAACCCCAAGTTTCGGTGCTAAGATTTTTGCCACAGGCAGAACCCGCACCATGCGCTGGATATACGATCACATCGTCAGCCAATGGCATAATCTTACTACGCAGACTATCAAATAAGAAACCTGCCAGATCTTCCTTGGTGATTTCTCCATGCTTGATAGCTAAATCTGGTCGTCCCACATCTCCTAGAAACAATGTGTCTCCAGTGAAGATTGCGTGATCCTTACCCGCTTCATCGCGAAGAAGGTAAGTAGTACTTTCCATTGTATGGCCAGGAGTGTGTAATACCTCAAATTCAATATTACCCAATTTGATTTTCTCCCCGTCTACTGCATTCTTGATCTCAAAGTCAGTTTCTGCCATCGGACCATAAATGATGGTTGCGCCAGTTTTATTGGCTAAATCCAAGTGTCCTGAGACAAAATCTGCATGAAAGTGTGTTTCAAAAATATATTTAAGCTTCGCTCCTTCTTTCGCTAATTTATCAAGATAAGGCTGCGTTTCGCGTAGCGGATCAATGATAACTGCTTCT
>CAZHOC010000693.1:0-3993 GCA_964534295.1 uncultured Bacteroidia bacterium
CTTGTTTTCTGAAATCAATACGGCAACCGCCCTGGGATGGATATCCTCAGGAAAGTACTCATCAGTAGGACGAACGACTACTTCAAACTCAAACTCTAACTCACGCAGTAACTGTTGACGACGAGGAGATTGAGAAGCCAATATTAAAGGTGCTTGAGTTTTCATGCTGTAAAACAAATGTGAAGGAGGGAGAATAAAAAATTAAATCTGAAGATGCTGGGAAGACTTTTGTCTTTCAGGCCGATCAATAACTATGACTTTGAGACTTTTTGACGCTTTTGATCTATCTCTTACATGGATTTGAGAGTCGATCGAATTTGGCTAATTGTATTCAAATTTCTGTTTATCAGCGGATTGTGTGGTGGGGGTGTAAGAAATTCGCTTAAATGCTAACTATTTTGATAAATGTTTATTACATTTGTTACATATTACGATAATTAAAAGCGTATGATAAAACTATTCTTTAGTGTTCCCTACATTCTGTTTTTGAGTAGCCTGCTATTTCCAATAGCTATGATGGGACAACAAAAGGATAGTGATCAGTTTCCATCCCCCGGCCGCTATTGGATAGCAATTGGGGAGGATTTTCAAGGTGCTCCTGTGAACTATCGCCAATTCAATCGTAACAGTAAATGTGATGATTGCTCGGAGCTACTAGAATTGCCTTTTAGCTTTTACTTCTATGGTGAGGAGTTTGACCAAGTCTATCTCAATGCCAATGGCAACATTAGCTTTGGCGCTGCGCTAAGTGAATACACTCCTTCTGATTTCTGTTTAGAAGGGCCAATGATGATCGCACCCTTCTATGCCGATGTGGATATATATGAATGTGGAAGCATTCAATACTACATGGATGAGCATAGTTTGATTGTGACTTGGACTGATGTCTGCCACTACTTAGCAGAAGAGGCTCCAACGGAATTGAAAAATACCTTCCAGCTTATCCTGACAGATGGCTACTACACGCATATCCGCGAAATTGCCCTACCCCAGCGGGCTTCTGTAATCTTCAACTATCAAGATATGCAGTGGACGACCGGCCATTCGTCAGGAGGGCAAGAAGGCTTTATGGGGCAGCCTGCTACCGTAGGGGTCAATTATGGTGATGGAGAGCGCTGCTTTGCCTATGGCTCTTTTGATAAAGAGGGCGTTGAATTCAACAATCAACAGGCCGGAGGCGTCAGTCATTTGGATTATCGCTACATCGCTTGGAACGGTCGTGAAGGAGAGTTGGCTAGTCAATCGCTGGCGAACCCTTTTGCCGCTAGCGATTCCGCCTCGATATTAGCGTTCTCCGTGGAGGCCTACCCCAATCCGACCTCTGATCAATTGCAACTTGACCTCTCTGCTGAAGCTGAAGCGAAGGTGCTGATTCAGCTCACGGATATGAGCGGACGGCTAGTCTACAAAACTGAAGTCCTAGCCGAGTCGGGAGACTTAAATCTGCAAATCCCTACAGCAAGCTTAGCTACGGGTTTATACTACCTCAGTGTTCGATTTCAGGAACAGCTCTGGTACAAAAAAATCGCCAAAATCTAAGCTATTCGCTAAACTTAACCTCATTAGCTAGACTTTCTCCTTTTTGCCAGGCTGCGATATTAGCGAGGCTGATGGTAGCGATTTCTGTCAGCGCTTCTTGCGTAAAAAAGGCCTGATGAGCCGTTACCAATACATTGGGGAAGGACATGAGCCGCGCGATCAAATCATCCTGAATGATGATTTCCGATAGATCTCTAAAAAATAGATGCTCTTCTTGTTCATAAACATCGATTCCCAGCGCGCGTATTTGCCCATGTTTCAATGCTTGAATGACAGCCGCCGTATCAACTAATCCACCTCGACTGGTATTGATGAGGGTCGCTCCTTTTTTGATCTTGGCAAAAGCCTTTTCATCAAGTAGGTGATGAGTATGAGGATTTAAGGGGCAATGCAGCGAAATAATATCGGATTGCTGAAGGAGAGTATCAAACTCCACATATTCAACCCCCATGATCTTCATTTCTTCATTAGGGTAGAGATCAAAGGCAAGGACCCGACAGCCAAAGCCCAACATAATCTTACAAAAAGCTTGGCCGATTTTTCCAGTGCCTACTACGCCAACAGTCTTTTTATAAAGGTTAAATCCGGTTAATCGTTCCAGCGAAAAATTGCCTTCCCGTACTCGATTGTAGGCTTTGTGGGTTTTGCGGCTTAAGGTTAGGATCAAAGCTACTGCATGTTCGGCTACTGCTTCTGGTGAGTAGGCAGGGACACGGACAACTGTAATCCCTAGTTTTTCGGCCTCCGCCAAATCCACATTATTGAAACCCGCACAACGTAAAGCAATGATCTTTACGCCGTTTTGGGCCAAGCCATTTAAGACCTCCGCATCGAGTTTGTCATTGACAAAAACGCAAACTGCTTCACAATCTTGGGTGAGCCCCATCGTGTTCACGCCCAAAGGTGCTTCAATAAAGGATAATTCATAGCCAAAGGCCTCATTCGCAATTTTGAAGTATTCCTCATCGTATGATTTTGCACTAAAAAAGAGGATTCTCATAGCTTTTTGTAGTTTGGAGACCGAATATAGCATTATCCCTATGTCTAAACTTTATTACGCTATTTTTTTTGTGTTAGGAGTTTGCCTCTGGTCTTGCCAGTCCAAGCAGGAGCTAGCTGAGGTTCCTAAACCACCTTATCGCTTGATCGCCTATGCCAGTGATTTGATGCCCAAGAGCAGCGCCCAAATGTTGACGCATGTCAATTTTTCTTTTGGTAACATCAAAGAGGGAGAGGTATTTATTGAAAGCAAGGACAGTTTGCGTTTATCGCGCATGCATCGTCTCAAACGGCATAACCCCCATTTGCAAGTGATGCTGTCTGTAGGAGGCTGGAGTTGGTCCGATGGCTTTTCAGATGCGGCGCTCACTGATTCCTCCCGCAATCGATTTGCCAAAAGTGCCATGCGCGTAATGAAGCAGTTTAAACTGGACGGGATTGATATTGATTGGGAGTATCCGGCGCAGCCAGGTGATGATAATCCCCATAGACCCGAGGATACGAAAAACTATACCTTGCTTCTCCAAACTTTGCGACAGTATCTAGATGCTCAAACTACTGTTGATCAGCGTCCCTTAGATCAGCCATATCTTTTAACGGTAGCTACTGCGGCCAATCAGCGATTTTTGGATTTAACGGAAATGGACAAGGCTTCTAGGTATTTAGACTTTGTCAATGTGATGACCTACGATTTTTATGGGGCTTGGACGCCAAAAACTGGGCATCATGCGAATCTAAGTCCTAGTGATACGATGGCTTTGGTTAAGCGTTCTGCGAAGCAGGCCATACAAGAACACTTAGCCGCAGGTGTGCCCAAAGACAAGCTTGTACTCGGAGCGGCTTTTTATGGTCGAGGCTGGTCTGGTGTAAATCCGCAAAATCAAGGTCTGCATCAAGATTATGAAGGAGAGGCGTTTTCGGCTTCATATAAGCGTATAGTTTCAGATTTTGGCACCCTGCGGGGAACGCTCAGCCTGTGGGATAGTATCGCCCAGACTCCCTTCATGTGGAATGAGGAAGCGCAGACCTTTTATAGCTATGAAGATACTATGTCCTTGCGCTTGAAGGCGGAATATGTCAGAGAGCAAGAAATTGGAGGCATGATGTTTTGGCACATAAGGCATGATACCGCGGACGTACTTTTGGGTAGTATCTACCAAAATTTGCAGCGATAAGAAGCAGGAATTAGGCTTGGCTCTTGAGGCTTATGCAAATTTTAATGAAAGTTTTGCCAGAAATACGACCTTTCTTGATAGTTTTTTTGCTTTAACTTTAGCCCAAGTTTAAAGCATTTTGGACAAAGCTAGCCTCATATTAGGACTCAATATTGTGATCAGCCTCATTTTTATTTTTGCGATCTACGCAAAAGTATTTGGGGTGCAAGGACCTAAATTTAAGCGATGGGGCTTTGGGAAATGGTTTATTTATTTTACGGCGGGTCTAGAATTAAGCAGT
>CAZHOC010000694.1:0-3990 GCA_964534295.1 uncultured Bacteroidia bacterium
CCAAACGATTGGATTTTTGTTCAAGCCAAGAACTATAATTTCCTTCCCAAGGAATGCCTTCTCCTCTATCGAGTTCGAGGATCCAACCAGCCACATTATCCAGGAAGTAACGATCGTGGGTTACGGCGATAACAGTACCGGGAAAGTTTTGTAGAAACTGTTCTAACCAATGAACAGATTCCGCGTCAAGGTGGTTAGTCGGCTCATCAAGCAAGAGGATATCAGGCTTGCTTAACAAAAGGCGGCAAAGTGCCACGCGGCGGCGTTCTCCGCCGGAGAGAACCGAAACAGGAGTCTCATCTGGAGGGCAGCGCATTGCTTCCATGGCCACCTCTAGAGTATGATCCAGTTCCCAAGCATCGAGATGATCCATCTGTTCGATCAGCTCCCCTTGTTGCTCAATCACTTTCATCATCTCCTCGTCAGACATTTCTTCTCCCATTTTGAGACAAATGGCTTCGTAGGCCTCGGCGACTTCAACGATATGCTGAACCCCCTCCTTGACGATTTCTTTGACCGTTTTACTTTCGTCTAGTTCGGGTTCCTGAGGGAGAAATCCAATTTTGTATTCCTGATCAAAAACGATGGTACCTTGGTAGTCGGTATCCAATCCCGCAATGATTTTTAGGAGGCTCGATTTACCAGCACCATTGAGACCCAGAACCCCAATCTTAGCGCCGTAATAAAAGGAAAGCCAAATGTTTTTGAGTACTTGTTTGCTGGGAGGGAAAGTTTTGCTTACTCCCTGCATAGAAAAGATAATCTTCTTGTCTGACATGCGTTTGTAGCCTTAGTCCAAATAGAAGGCTAAAGCTACAATTTCCCGATAACTATAAAAATCTTTTGAGCCTTAGTTAAAAGGCATTTTTGTGGGTTTTGCGGTCAAATACCGTCTTCCATACGATCCTTAGATCAAGGAAAAAGCTCCAATTCGTGATATAGTAAAAATCATGATTGAAACGCTGTTGGCGTTGTTCTTCTGTTTCCGTAGGACCACGCCAGCCATTTACTTGGGCCCATCCTGTGATACCGGGCTTGATGTAGTGGCGAATCATGTATTTTTCGACTGATTGCTGCATGTCCTCATCCAGACTTACACGGTGTGGGCGAGGTCCTACCACACTCATATGACCTTCCAAGACATTGAAAAACTGAGGCAATTCGTCTAGGCTATATTTACGCAAAAACTTTCCTACCCGAGTGATGCGTGGATCATCCTTTTGGGTGGACATATTTTTGAGCTTGCTATCGTAGTTCATGTACATGGTACGGAACTTATAGCAAGAGAAGACTACCTTGCCCTGTCCACGACGAGCAGGCTTATAGAAGACGGGGCCTTTGTCATCTATATAAATAGCCAAGGCAATGATCGCAAAAACAGGCATAAGCCCAACCAATGCCAAAGAAGCAAAGGCAAGATCAAAGCCCTTTTTCATCACATAATTGGGCAGACTATCTAAAGAGGTCTTGCGCAATTCAATCACGGGTACTCCACCTACCTCACGCGTTTGGGAGCCGGAGAATACCGCTTGACTTTCTAAGAAATCTGGAATCAGACTGACTCTAACCCCCCAATGGTCTGCTGTTTCAATCGTAGCATTGATGGCATCATGGTAGTGTCCAGGCAAAGCAATTACCACCTCATCAACTTCTACATCATCCAATACCTGGGATAGGTCTTTGATTTTTCCAAGCACCGGGCCTGCAGGCGTATGAAAAGTCTTATCGTCCAGATATCCAATCATCTGAAAGCCAAGATGCTTATTACGTTCTACAAAGTTGTGTACTTTAAGACCCGGCGCGCCAGCACCGACCACTAGCAGACGAGTGCCTTTAATCACAGATCTATTGGTGCCGATCTGGTTCCACTTCCAACTAATGCTCAACCAAAAGCCCAAAAAGGTGAGGGAAAAGAACATAAGAAAGGTTCCAAACACCAAAAAGCGAGAGACATAAGGAAAAAATAATAGAATGATCGGTGAGGCAATTCCCACCAACATCATCAATATCTTAAACTGGTCTCGAAGTCTTTTTACGAGGGTATTTTGCAAATAATAATCATGAGAGCCATTGATGATGATCCCAATGACCCAACTGATGTTAAACACCGCTAGGAGCGGAAAAAGTTTGGCTGTCATGGTCAGCACTTCCTGACCATACTTTATCTGTGCCGTAAAGAAAAACGACAGATTGAGTAGTATCAGCTCCAAGAGTAGGTATGAGAATATGATTCTCTGCTTCCTAACTTTCATTCTTATCTACAAATTCAAGCAACCTCCTCAGATTGCTATGCCCTAAATCCCAAGCATAATCCTCATTATGCCTTAATGTGCTTTGTCTATTTGTCTTCCATTTTTAGGAATGTTTATCACTAAAAAGCCAAATGACTTACATTCCAAAACAACAAAAGAACAAGTCAGACAAGTTTGCCTAAACAATTAAGCATTCATAAAAAAAGGCCTCAGCAGCAGAAATAGACTATTTTGATACAATAACCTAAGGTTGAAGACCTTCCTTACTACCATAAACATAAATTTATTTCTCTGCTAATTATACCGAAATTGAATGAACGGTTATTCTGGCTGCATGATTTATCGAGAACCTATCCTAAATTGTTTCTCATCAAAAAATCCTCTTTTACTTTACCATTCAGTACTGGATTTCGGACATCCTACGACATAAAAAGTCACTTCTCCCAAAGTTTGTAGTCTTAATGACTGAATTGGCTTAATTTTAGCTAACAAAAAAGTGAATATTGGAGCCTTTGACACTCCAGAGAGAATCGGGTAATCGACACAGTACATGACTAATGAATTTCCTAGGAAGGATAAGCCCAACATTGCCATTTTTGGAGTAAAATACTTTCCTTCCAAAGGTGGTACGAGCAGGGTAGTTGAGGCTATCTTAGGAGAATTACAGCATTCCTTCAATTTTACGATTTATTGTTATGCTCATCCAGATGCAGAGACGCATTTGGAGAATGTCGAAGTAGTACAAATCCCCGAAACTCCCATTAAAGGTATAGGCGTTTTTTGGTTCTATCTTAAATGCTATCTACATCTTAGAAAGCAGACAAAATTTGACCTAGTCCACATTCATAAAATTGATGCGGCAATTTTTGCGCCTCTCTTATGTCGCAAATTTCCAACCATCATTACCGCCCATGCCCTACCCTATCTCAACGATAAGTGGTCGCGATTGGGTAAGCTCTATTTTAGGATTGCAGAACGCATGTATATGCACAAAAGAGGCATTCCGACCGTGATCTCGAAAGCACATCGGCAACATTTTGAATCTACTTATAATCAAGAAGTTAAGTTTATCCCTAATGGCATAGACTTACATACACCTGTTGACTTAGAAGCTACAAGAAACATCTTAGCTAAGCATGCTGTCAATGGCAATTATCTGTTTTTTGCTGCGCGTAGGATCATTCCTTTAAAAGGTTTACACACACTATTGGCCGCGCTCAAAAAGATCAATTACCAACACCCCATCGTCATTGCAGGCGACATGGATCAAATGAAGGATTATTCTCAGCAAATAACTAAGCTAGCAGAAGGTCTCAAGGTGCATTTCATTGGCTATGTTGGGGAAAAACCCACCTTACTGGGCTTGGTTCAAGAAGCTGACTTTTTTGTTTTCCCTTCGGAGCTTGAAGGTATGTCCATCATGTTGCTGGAGGCTGCAAATACAGGCTGTCCGATTATCTGTAGTGATATTCCAGCCAATACCAATATGTTTGAGGAGGAAGAGGTCTTTTTCTTCCAGTCTAAGTCTGTCGATGATTTAGCAAGCAAATTGCAAAAGGCTATTGACCAACCAAACCTCTTGGAAGCCAAAGCCCAAAAGGCGAAAACAAAGGTCGAGACAGCCTATTCAAGAGAAGCTATGTCTCGCGAGTATGCGGCTCTATATCAAAAGGTTTTGAACCAAGATCTTCAGCCAGTCTAAGCTAATCCTCCATTTTTTGATGACTTTTTTGAGGTT
>CAZHOC010000695.1:0-3990 GCA_964534295.1 uncultured Bacteroidia bacterium
GAATCCACGCTCTTCGATGATACGCTCAGTACCTACCAATGGCTCAGGACGAGGTGCGGTACCATCGTTGCGCTTACGGTAAGTAGAAGTATAAATAGTATTGAAAGGTCCATTTTCATTATCACTCTCACCAATTGCCCAATCCGCAAAGATAGAGTCAACTACTGAGGAGTCTTCTGAGACATACTCAACACTAACAAGCTGGTCTTGTAATACTTCCAACTCATAGTAGGCAGGTTTGAGTAGCTTAGGATCAATTACTTTGACTTCGATAGGAGCTGCGCCACCTTCATAAGTAATCGCATCTACACTACCGTTTTGCAAGATAGCAGCTTCAGTCTCCTCAGAAAGGCGAACGAAATTACCTCCATTACCGATACCCGCAACTTGAGTGATCGGCAATCCATCACCATACTCAGAACCAAGTACGGTACCATTATTTTCTGTCTGTACTGGACGTGGTAGACCAGCAGAAAGACGGAAGAAACGGTTACCTGGTACAAAGCGACGTCCATCAGATGTCTCTTCATTGTAGGCGTAAGCGATTACACCGTAGTAATAGGTCGTAAAGTTGGTAAGACGAGTATCTGCGCCAGAGGCGAAGAGGTCTTGCGTTACTCGAATAGAGTTGAAGATACCGTTGTCCTCACCTTGTACCATTACTTCATCCACTACGATTGGCTGAGCGAGGCCTTCGACCTGCTGTTCAACACGGTTGACAATAGTACCAATACCATCTTTGACATCACACTGGGCTACGATACGAGCACGGTCAGGATCGTTAAGTTCGTTAGGACCAACAGTTTGGTCAGTCAATTGATAAACGATATATCCTTGGAATTCAAAGACTGAATCAGGCTCACCAGTTGCTTTAAGAACTGGATCAGACTGACGGTAGCTTTCATTGTAGTTGTTACGTACCAAGCGAAGCGCTTCAGGATAATTCCAGCTTAGCAACAATTCTTGGTCATACTCTGAGATAGTAAGTTCAGGAGCATCAGGACCATCCAATAATTGGAATTCATTATCGAAGAGTGCTTGAGCTACATCATCTGCAGAGAAAAGTTCACAAACAGAACCAAACTGGTCATTGTAGAAACCTCGGGCCCAAACTACACCGGTAACGATTTGGTTAACTGCACCAGGCTGAAGGGTAAATGGTCCTGCAGACTGCAAGAAACGACGGTCCTCATTACGTGGGTTATCCGCATTGTCCTCAGTCCATCCAATATCATTACATGGATCACCGGGGAACATATAGTTGGTAGTAGGGCCATCACCAGCTGGAGGATAACCATTACCTTGGCCGCCATTGGAGAAATTGTCTACGATAGATAGACCATCTTTCCAGAAACCCGTTAAGTATCCGTAATAGTGCTGGGCAACCTCTGGGTTACCAATCAATGAGAAGTCATTGTTATAGTAGACAAACTTAGACATGATGATGGTCTCATTTGGCTCATCAATCATACCATCCTTGTCGTTGTCGATGCCGTCCATCGGGTCGGCGAGTGGACCTTGGAAGAAGTCAACCCCAATTGCAGGTGGATTAAGACCATATCCATTGGCACCATCATCATCAGCATCCGCATTGTAAGAGAAACCTAGACCACGAAGCGTATCACAACCTACGTAGTCATCGTTAAACTTACCTACGTCAGAGTCAACCCACTGTCCCATGAAGGTTTCATTGAGGACGTTTGAAGAGCGGTTAACAACTGTCTGACGATAGAAAGTCATATCGTTTACTGCATTTGCAGTAGTGAAGGCAAATGCCAACATGTGAATCTCGATACCGATAGGCTCACCACCAGTTTCTGTGTGAACGTTTCCTTTATCGTTAACGATCCACCAAACAGCCTGATCACCATCAATCTGAGGATAATCACCCGCAGAAGGATCATAAGTAAAAGGGTCTCCATCAACATCAACAAAAGGAGCGGCGTTGAGGATATCTCCGTCGTAGAACGCTTCCAAAGCAACTCCGTCAGCATCTTCCCCTAGATTTGAGTTAGGGTTACCGATACCGGGCCAGTTGAAAACGTTTGGAAATTCGGCTGGGTTGAAGGCTTCAACATCACGGTTTGCGAAAGCAGCACGGAAGGCATCAATCTCAGTTTTATTGATCTTGAACATCCGGTCGTACTTATCACAAGTAAGATCATCAGTAGAAGCCGTATTGTTAGTCAAAGGTCCTGGCCAGAAGTCAACACCTGATTGGCGATAAGTCTGAGCCGCTACCCTTAGCTGACCTGCATCATCCAGTCCACCAATCCAGAGAGAACTGGCAAACATGGAGTGGCGGTTACTTCCTTTAGGCACTTCATAACGAGGATCACCTACTAGGTCCCACCACATATCACCGCCATTGTGAAGTAGACAGCGAACGTTGTTGACATCTAGCTGAGCTGAGGCACTAGGTGGCAGACAGGCTTCGGAGATACGAAAGCCATTGATTGTCCGCTTGGCTAAGCCACTCGGGGCTTTAGCTTGCATACCTAGTGTGCCGAGGCACAGTAGCATCAACAGAAAATATCGATTGAAAGTATTCATCATTTCTTTGGAAATGTTTTCCTAATTGCTTGCAAAAGACTAGAAGTTGAACATCAAACCTAACTGAATCCGACGTGGGACAGAGAAGTTGCTTGGGTTCGCTACACGCAGGGTATAGAGATCTACATATGCTTGTGGATCAATCTGCGAAACGGTGGTTTGACGTCCAGTATCACTACTGAGGAATCCGTCATCATCGGGCAATCCGGTAAATCGGTAAACGTTAATGACGTTACGAGTATCGAAGATATTAAAGACGGTCAAGTAGATGTTCAAGCCGTACGCACGAGAACGAAATTCCTTACCATCATTATTAGTCTTAACATTACCACCAAAGGCAAAGGTCTTATCGATACGACCATCGATACGGAACTGCCATGGTTTACGTACCCCATTAGGAGTACCTTCTGTCTGGTTGACAATGTTTACACCACTAGTTACCGAAGGAACAGGTACCGCGTTTTTAGTAAATGGAGTACCAGAACCAATGTAACCGGTAAGGTTTACACCGAAATCACGTAGTGGGTAGATGTCTTTGCCACCAATGGTCATTTTCGGACCCCAGCTTTGGGGACGAGCACCGGAGAAGCGGTAATCAATATTTGCAGTAAATCTATGACGCTGGTCATTGTTTACTGGCAATGGAACACGTAATACTCCTACACCTTCTAGGAAGTTCACAACAGCACGAGCTGATGAGAAGTCAGATCCTGTGGCATCAGCAAATTGAAGCGTGTATGAAGCCTGTAGGGCTACATTGCGAGTACGACGCATGTTGTAAGCAAAAGAGAATCCTTTCACGGTACCGAAGTCAAGGTTGTCATAAGTATCGTAAGAGAAAGGATAAGCGTTCGCGAAGCGACGGAAACGAATCTGGTTACGTAACTCACGATAGTAAGCAGAAATCGTCAAGGCCATATTACCTCCTAAGCGCTGCTTGAAACCTGCCTCGTAGTCGATGGTGATTTCAGGACGAAGATTAGGGTTAATGATAGTAGCCGTAGGACGGTTTTCAAGGAAAGCGTAATCAGAAATACGCCCTGCCAATAATGAGCTCTGAGTCTGGAACAACTGTCCAGGACGCTGAGAAAGCACGTCGTAGTGAGCGAAGAAAGATGCAACGTCTGTAATCGGGAAAGAGAACGAGATACGTGGCATTACTACTGTCTGAGGAGCGTAATCCTCGAAAGACTCAACGCTTACTTCATCATTTTTAACTGCGGGCTGAACGCGACCACCACTGATACCAGCAATAACGTTAGAGGAAACTGGCGCGCCAGTAGCATCAAACCATGCTTCACCATTACGGTAGCCTACAACGTCAGTAGGATTGTTTGCATCATTTACATAGGGAACATAGTCTTCACCAATACCTGTTGGAAGCGAGTAAGAAGGAATCCCTAGGCTTCCAGAAGCTACCTCAGAAGCGGTGAAGGT
>CAZHOC010000696.1:0-3979 GCA_964534295.1 uncultured Bacteroidia bacterium
AATATTACCAAGCGGATCAATATTTACCAGCGAAACCGGACCATAAATCCATAAAGGTCTAGAATTATCGGAAGGACCAATTGAAGCGACCCTCCTTTGATAAAATAGCATGTTAACACTGCCGTCAGGCTTAGCAAAAAAGCCCCAAGGGTACCAGTTAAAAGCTAAATAGCTCGTGCGCTTTCTAGGTATTTTTTTGAGAATGGCAAACTTATTTACCTCCTCCCAAATTTCTGCTCCGTATTGATCAGAGGTTTGCACAAAAATCGTATCTGCCTCCCAGTCAGCTTTGAAATAGTAGGTTCCCAATAAATTGTTGTTATAGTATACTTCATCGCCTATTGAGGCGCCGTAAACCCCACCTCCATAGATAAGTCCATTAGGATCTATATCAAATTTCGCTTCACTTACTACTCTCCTACCCAAATTTATTTTGAGTTCACGCCCCTCTTCTTCCTCCTCCAAAATTCGATGAAAGTTATAGTCCTCAGTTTGAGCATATAGCCCCCCCATGGTGTACAAATACCTGCTAGCGAAATAAATGGTCCCAGCATTATCAATTTTCACTGGGCTTAATTCAAACTCACCCGCTTTAGGAGATCCCCTCCCTATTACTAATTCTCTTACTGGAGTCAGATATTCACGCCTAAATTGTTTGATAGGATTGAGGTCAGCATCAAAACTCGCCATCTGATAGTACCAACGATCCACCCCTTTAGTAAAGGGCATATAATGACATATAAGTAGCCTTGAATGATCTGGAGAAACGACAAACTGTAATCTGCCTTGCTTTTTTAGCGATTCGATCTGTGAGCTAAACAAGTTATAGTGTGACTTAACGACCTTACAGTTTTCGTCCAATAAGAAGGCATGCAGCTCATATTTACGCTTCCGATAGGAAATAGCAAAAGCAATCACTTGCTCATTTAGTATCAGGATGTCAGCAAAGCGAGCCAGATGGCCTAGGCTATCCGTAAAGGCTAAAGTCTCACTAGCCTCTAGTTGAAGCTTATCATTAAACCGATTCAGGAATAGGGGATCATAGCTCTTGCCAAACTGATCCGAAATGGAAAGGCAATAAAGCTTATTATTTACCTCTCCTAAAAATTTGATGATCTGTGAATTACCTTCGATAGAAGGGCCCCACTCTAATTCTTGACCTAGACAGAAGTGTAAAGAGAAAAAGAAACAAAAACTTAAACGGACGTACAGAAAACGGAATCGCTTATTCACTTTGTGGTGTTGTATGGTAATGTGCTACTATAAAAAAATGAGTCCTGATTAGAACTCATTAGAAAGGTATGAAATTTTCTCTATATCACTCGCGAATGCGTGATTACCTAAGGATTGGTCCAATAATCAACCACAAAGACTTTCTCCAAATGCGGCTGCAAACTCGCCACAAAAGCCTGGTGTTGCGGGTGAGGCGTGTACACACTATCTCGGTCTTCTTCTGAGCCAAAGGTCACGAGATAGCAATGCGTAAAATCTTGATGAAAATTTTCGGGACTGTCATTGAGGCCCCACTCAAAGTCTTTGATTACAGGTATCGCGTCGGCTAATGCCTTAAAAGATTCATTCAATTTGTTGACATCTTCTTCGCTTGAGCTGTCTTTAAATTTAAAAATTACCACGTGCCGTAGTAGGCGTTCTTTTTCTGTTTTTTGCTCCATAGATGCAGTGCTTACTACTTCCTTTTGATTCGAATCAGCCGTTTCTTGGCATGCTGTAAAAGTCACCAAGACCGCTAATAGTCCGGTAAAAAAGAGGTACTTATAGTTCATATTGAATTGATATCAACAAAATCGGGCAAGGCTAGAGGATCCCTCCCATACTTCCCCCATCTAGTTTGATGGCAGCGCCATTAGTAGCAGCCGCAAGCGGGCTCGAGAAATACACTATGCTGTTGGCCACTTCTTCTACCTTGGCAAAGCGCTGTAGCAAGGAGGAAGTCCTGATATCGCTAAAGAAATCAGCCTCTGCCTGAGCAAGCGTTTTGCTCTCTTTGGCCGCTAAATCAGCAAGGAAGTCCTGCGCTCCTTCTGTCATCGTAGAGCCCGGGATAACCGCATTTACCGTTACTCCACTGCCTTTGGTAAGTTGAGCTAAACCTCTTGAAATCGCGAGCAAAGCCGCTTTGGTAGTACTGTAGGCAATTAAATCCGCCGGCACTAGCGTAGCACATTCGCTGGAGACGAACAAAATTCGTCCCCAGTTTTTGTGCAACATTTTGGGTAGATAATGTCGGGATAGCCTTACTCCACTCATCACATTGACCTCGTGCTGGCGCTCCCATTCCTCATCGCTAGTATCAAAAAATGATTGCGAAGAGTAAATACCTACATTATTGATCAGGATATCAACTTCTGGTAAATGCTGGATTAATTGCTCAACGGATGTCTTATCGGCAAAATCAGCTACCAGGCCTTTTACTGCTACGCCTTCGGCGAACGATTCTAATTTGGCAATCGCTTGCGCGACGCTTACTTCGGAGCGGCCATTGATGTAGACCTCTGCTCCTTCCAATAGGAAGGCTTTCGCTACTCCAAAACCAATTCCCGCCGTTGATCCGCTGATAAAGACTTTTTTTCCTTTAAGCTGTAAATCCATGAATTACCACTTTTTCAATCCGAGTAACTTCTCTCCTAATTCGCTCAATTCTGCTCTTTCGTATTTGGTTTGCTCCCAGTTGCGAGGATCGCCAGGGAAGGCATAACCTTCTGGAGCGATGCGGTTTTTCCAAGAATTGACGCGCCACTCTCTGAGTGATTCATTGTCTTCTTGAGCAGGCATCATAGAGATATACTGCGCGATACGGACTTTGTCTCCAGAATTATTAGGACGGATACCATGTGGCTCTGAGCTGTTGAAGATCAACAAATCACCCGCTTCCAAAGGTACTTTTACTAGCTCGTCCTCTAGACCCGTAATATCAGGTTGGAAATGGTTACGATCTTCTGGCTGAGTCAATTTCCAAGTATCATAGTTGCGGAAAAGCCAAGGGATACACTGGAATCCGCCCATATTTTCATCAGTTTGATCAGCTAGAGCTAAAACACCTTGCACGTTTTGAGGCTTAGTTTCGGGATCATAATCCCAGTGGATAAAGCCTTTATATTCATGACCTGGACGAATAGGGAAATTCAAATTGGCGCGGTCGATCGTTACCCATAGTTGCTCCATGCCCCAGATGTCAACAAAGGCATCATATACTCTTTGCATTTGGCGGTTATTCCAGAGGTGCTGGTTATTGTAAACCTCGACCATACCCGTACCGGCCAACTCTTTCATTTTCATCTCAGCACGGGCAGCAGTGTACCAAGATTCAGGATCATTAGGATCTTTTTCATCAAACTCCCAAAGGAAATCAGCCGTTTTGAGGGCCTGTTCACGTGGGACGGCTTGCTTAATTACGATGTAACCGTTGTGCTGCCAAAACGCCCAATCTTCCATAGATAAAACTCTAAGCGAGTCTGCAGTGGCAGAGGTTCTCAACTGGAAGTTGCTACTTTTTGCAGTAGAAGGATTACCCGGAATATCGGTGTGCTGATTATCAGGGATCATCGTATTGGCCATGCTTTGATTTTCATTATTCATAACTAATTCTTTTTTGCGAGTACAATACAAATATGCAGGCTTTAATATGAAACGATTTTACCGTTATTAGTCATTATTTGTACAATATTGATCTTTAGGGATTTTTTATCGTCCTTACTATACAATATAGTCTCAAAATGAAAGTTCAGCTCGAAACCATCACTAGCCAGGTCAATCGCTCTTTCAGCACGATGTTCAATCCTCGCATGAGCGATTTATTCTTTTGGCACTCCCATCCCGAGTATGAGCTGGTTTACATTGAAGCCGAGGCAGGCACTCGGCATGTAGGCGAACATACCTCAACCTACTATGAAAGTGATCTTGTCTTGATAGGGAGCAATGTCCCGCATCTAAACTTTGACTATGGCATCCAGACCGAATA
>CAZHOC010000697.1:0-1317 GCA_964534295.1 uncultured Bacteroidia bacterium
AGTTAACAACCCAAGAAAAAGCCCTCAAAGTAAACCTCAACAACCAGTGGTACGGTTCTTTTGCCGAGATCGGTGCTGGCCAAGAAGTTGCCGCTCATTTTTTTAAGGCGGGAGGGGCTTCTGGCACCATCGCTAAGACTATGTCAGCCTACGACATGCAATTTAGCGACGCCATTTATGGTAAGACCAAACGCTACGTAGCCCGAAGTCGTCTGATGACAATGCTCAATCATGAGTATGCCCTCCTTGAGGAACGCCTAATCGATCGAGCGCCAGACACTAATTTCTTTGTATTAAGTAACACCATCGAGACCCTCAACTACCGAAAAACCAATAAAGGCCACGGCTGGATGGGCATTCGCTTCCAAAGCAATCCACAGGAGGAGCCAAACGACATTATCCTGCACATGGTGTTGAAAGATCCAGAAGCACGCTGGCAGCAAGAAGCTATTGGTATCTTGGGGGTCAATCTAGTTTACTCTGCCTTTCATCATAGTGATGATGTAGATACCTTTTTAAAGGTCTTGATGCAGGATCTGTCGCATGATCGCATGGAGGTAGATATGCTTTCATTTTCTGGACCTAGCTTTGAAAACAAAATTGATAATCGCTTAGTAGCCCTTAAACTGGTCAAAAACGGCATATCAGACGCGGCTATGTTCAGTCCTACTGGCGAAGTTTTGCAAGCTTCAGAGGCTCTCTACAAGAAAAACATCCTGTGTCTAAGGGGGCGCTTCAGACCGGTTACCCATGTCAATCTGGATATGCTACAAACTGGCAAGCAACAGTTTCTCGAAGAACCCGACGTGGAAAATGATCGTGTCATGGTGCTAGCAGAATTGACGCTTAGCAATCTCCTAGACCCTGAAATGGGCAAAATTGACGATCAAGACTTTTTAGATAGAGTAGATATTCTGGCCTCTTTGGGACAAACCGTGATGGTTTCCAATTTCAAAGAATACTACCGGCTTGTTTCTTATCTCACCCAGTTTACGCGTAAGCGCAAGATTGGCATCGCTTTAGGGGTACTCAATTTGGAGTCCATCTTCGATGAACGCTACTACGCCAACCTAAACGGGGGCATCTTAGAAGCCTTTGGGATTCTCTTTGGTCAAAATGTAAAGCTCTACGTTTATCCCTACTACATAGACGACGAGCAACTGCTTTATTCCTGCCAAAACTTTAAGCTGCCACCCGAGAAGTATAGCTTATTTCGCTACCTCTTTGATAACAACAAAATCGAGGATCTCAAAAACGTCAGAACGGATCTAATGCATATCACCTCAGATCAGGTACTTTCAATGATTCGCAGTGGCG
>CAZHOC010000697.1:1328-3971 GCA_964534295.1 uncultured Bacteroidia bacterium
ATCAGGCTGGGAACCAATGGTGCCAGCTGAGGTTGAAGTAGCCGTTAAGGAGCTAGGCTTATTTGGCTACGCCAGAGAAGCAAAAGCTAATAAATAAGACATCATAAATTTTCTGCCAGAAAGTACATTATTCCCTATCTTGATTAGATGTGGAATCGTCGAGACTTTCTAAAAACAAGCGCCCTAGGAGCTTCCGCATGGGGCTTTTCAGATTTATCCAAAGCCCTGCCGCCTATCCCCCAAATACAAGGGGAAGCCAAGAAGCATAAGCTCCCCGATCTATCCCCCGCCAAGTGGATTTGGTTTCCCTCCGGGAGAACGCTTCCCAACACTTTTGTGCTCTTTCGCAAGCAGATCCAAGTCAAGCAAAAACTCAGCTCAGCCAAAGGCTGGATTATGGGTGATAGTCGCTACTTGCTACAGCTAAATGGTAATAGGATTCAGTTTGGACCAGGACCAGCGGACCCTAGATATCCGGAGGTAGATCCAATAGATTTATCACAACAATTAGAGGAAGGTCAAAATACCCTGGCCGCGACGGTTCTGTATTATGGTCAGGGAGATGGTACTTGGCCAGGAGGAAAGCCAGGCTTTTTATTTTTCCTTGCTTTAGAGTACGCCTCCGGCGAACGCGAAATTGTGGTCTCAGATATTGATTGGGACTGCAAAGTAGCTACGAGCTGGCGCCCAGGTCAATACAAACGCTGGTACCTACGTGCCCTACAAGAAGAATTCGACGCCAATCTTTATCCCTACGGCTGGGACAAAAATGACTTCGAGACAGATAATAGCTGGATGCCAGCGATGGAACTCCAAGCTGATCCCAATGAACCTTCCCTCAGCACCAATTACCCTGACTACCTCGGCAACATAGGCTTGGCGGGAGATATTAGCAATATGCGCGCCCGCTCCACTCCCCTACTGCATGAGCAATTGGTGCCAGTCAAGCACCTATCCCACTCCTTTTATGTAGGCTGGCGACAGGACCCTCAGCTCTACTTTGATATGAAGGTTTTGCAAGCCTATGAAGTGGGGCATGCTAGTTCAGTCGAAAAACTCTCCAAGCAAAGCTGGAGGGTTAATCGTTCTCCGCAGGATGGCGCCGTGATCACCTTCGAACTCAGCGAGCAAATGGTGGGCTTTCCCTATTTCACTGTTGAAGCCCCCAAAGGCACCAAAATCGAGCTCCTAGTACATGAAGCACATGATCCCAAGCGTGCGGAGATCATGAATACCCACTTTAATGCTTGGACCCGCTTAATCTGTGATGGTGAAAAAAGGCGCTTCGAATGTTTCGACTACGAATCCCTTCGCTGGCTACAGCTACATATCCATCCTGGGGAAGGCGAAGTCATTATTAGCGATGTAGGCGTTCGCCGAAGGCTATACCCCTGGCCCAATCAACCTTTGGTACAACTAAAAGATCAAGGTCTACAAAATTTGGCCGCTGCCACTTTTAACACCTTAAACAACAATGCCCAAGAAACCATAGTCGATGGTATGGGCCGCGAGAGACAACAGTACAGCGGTGATGTTGGGCATGTGATTCATATGCTCTGCGGGATCATGGGGGAATACCAATTAGGGGCTAGGTACATTCGAACCTTTAGTCAAGGCATGACCTTAGATGGCTTCTTCTTGGATTGTTGGCCTGCTTACGATCGCCTCGCCCGTATGTCCCAGCGGCAAATGGGACTTACTCTCTGGGGACCTTTGCTAGATCATGGCTTAGCATTTTGCTTTGACAACTGGCATTATCATCAATATAGCGGTGATACTGATCCTTTGCAGGAGAGTTTCCCAAGACTGTTGCGTTTTTATGGCTACCTCAAGAGCATAATTAAAGAAGACGGCTTACTACCCGTAGAGGATATTGGCGTTCCCACTGTTTGGATAGATAATTTCTTTGAAACTCAGGCTTATAAACAATGCGCTTTTAATTTGTATGCAGTAGCTGCCTTTCGCCATGCCTTGGCTCCATTATGCGAGCTGATGGGAGAAGCGGAGTGGGCAAGTGAGATTAAGGACTTCGCCTCTGCACTTTTGAAAAGCACGCAAAGAAAATTTTGGGACAAAGAAAGAGCGGTTTTTGTGGCCAATCTCCCATGGAGAACGCTTGATTCTAAATTTGACGAACGCTCTCTTAGCCTAGCGGTGATATATGATCTTTGTCCGCAAGGGCAAACGCAAGCCGCATTAGAAATCCTTCAAGAAAAGCCAGAGAAAAATTACTTCGGAGCTTTTCCTGCCAATGCTAATTGGCGCTATTGGGCGCTAGCTAAGGCAGGAATCACCAATCATATTTACGAAGACCTGAATGTCCGTTGGGCGAGAATGTCTTCGGTATTACTTAATAATAGCTTGCAAGAACATTGGGAAGTCAAGCCAGACAGCAATGCCCAATGGAGTCATGCCGCTATGGCACCAGTAATTGCGATAAGTATGTGTTTCATAGGGATAAGGCCGATCGTTCCCGGAGGGAAAACGATGGAAATGAAACCTCAATTAGGAAAGCTAAAAGACTTTAGTATTCGCTATCATAATCCCCACGGAAGCGTCTTGATTTCCTCCTCTGGACCAAAAGGAGCAAGATCCCTTAGTTGGGAGATAGAAGGAGATTGGGAGTTAGAATTATTGCTTCCG
>CAZHOC010000698.1:0-3970 GCA_964534295.1 uncultured Bacteroidia bacterium
CTCATTGACGATATAGACTTTGTCGAGCAGGAAGGAAGCCAAGCGACGGTATTCATCGGCAAACTCCACTACGTCCAAAGCCAATTTTGCCTGCGTAAATAGCAGCGGATTGGTGGGTTTATAATTTTCTAACTCTTCGAGGATAAAGAAATTTGCACGTCCTTTAGAAGCCTCTGCCAGCATATGCACTGAAAGCACTGCGTCTTGGCGAGTTTTGACCACATAGTAGCTCAAATAAGGCTCTAGATAGTTTTCAAAAGCTACCTTATACTCATCGGGTACCGCAAAGACATCCGACAACAAGGGCGCATCCTCAATCCATTTAGCGTTTTTCTTCAGGAACTTTACGCTCGCAGGGAAGCCTTCTAGGTTCTCCACCAAGCTTTTGGTGAGGTTGTATTCGTTTTGGCGCGCGTCAAGACGCCGATTGGTTTTATAGACAGTATCTTTGAGCGTATTGACAATTTGCTCAGTCGTTTTGATGTCCGACTGATTTTGCTCTGCCTTAGAAGCCAATTCATTTACCTGCTTTTCAAGCATTTTTACCGCAGCTTCTAATTCTTGGGACTTAGTGCCGAAGGCATCCAAATCTTCTGAACGGCGGTTTTTATCCTCTTCGGCCCGCTGTAGCTCTGCTTCTAGGCTCTCGATCTGTACCCGCTTGATTTCCTTTTCTCGACTGAGATTTTGGAGCTCTTGTTCCGCGAGACGGTGCTGCTCAGTAAGGCTCTCTGTTTGTTGTTGTTGCTCCCCAAACTGAGATTTGAGCAAGTCCATCTTGGTCTTGAGACCGCCTTCTTTGCTCTGCTGCTCGCCCAGCTCCTTTTCAATGCGCAAGTGAGATTCCTTGAGCATTACCAAGGCAGACTCATTGCGTTCAAGCTGGCGCTTTTCGGTCTCCATCTGATTTTGAATCGACACCTCTCTTTGTTGGAGATATTTGAGTCGTTCGTTTTTGATGGATTTTTCAGTCTCTACGGACTGAATGCGACGGGTATGCTTATTGAGCTCAAATTGAGCGTCAGAGAGATATTTTTCGTCATCGAGCAACTCCTTTTTCAATTCCTGAATCCGTGCCTCACGCTGGGCCATATTGGATTGAAGATTGAGGAGTTGATCTGAAAGGTTGGTTTCCAGGACTTGGATCTGCGCTTGTTCTTCCCGAATAGTTTTCATCGAGAGGAACGCATATTGAGAACTTAGAGTCTTATAAGTCTCTTTGATCTCAAAATAACGCTGCGTACGATTGGCCTGCTTTTCGAGCGACTTCAGGTTTTTGTTGATCTCAAAAAGTAGGTCCTCTACCCTTTCGAGATCGTCATCTGTATCCTTAAGGCGCTTGAGGGTCTGACGCTTGCGAATCTTATACTTGGAGATTCCTGAGGCCTCTTCGAAGAATTTACGACGCTCACCATGCTTATTGGTGAGAATTTCGTCTACCATCTTCAACTCAATAATGGCATAGGAATCTGAGCTCACCCCTGTATCCATAAATAGGTTATGGATGTCCTTGAGGCGGCAACTAACGCCATTGAGCATATATTCACTCTCCCCACTGCGGTACAACTTACGCGTGATCGTAACCGTACTGTATTCAGTAGGAAGGATGTTTTTAGTGTTTTCGAAGGTTAGGCTGACTTCTGCAACATTGGATTTCCGGCGACTTTTCGTTCCATTGAAAATGATATTCTCCATCTTATCGGAGCGCAGATTCTTGGTCTTTTGTTCGCCAAGTACCCAACGGATTGAATCCACTACATTGGATTTGCCACAACCATTGGGTCCCACGATACCTGTGATCCCTTGGTCAAAGACAAATTTTGTGCGTTCAGCGAAGCTTTTAAAACCAAATATTTCCAGACTTGTCAGTTGCATAGTCGCCTAAGAGCCATTAATTTAACCCTATGAATGTTCTGATTGGCATTTTAATAGTAGTCAGCCTAGTAGCGGGAGTCCTTCTTTTTCGCTACATCAGAATATTATTGGGGTCCAAAGATAAAAATTATGGCGGGATTCAACGCAGTCCCCGTCTAGATCCTCCCAGAGAAACCGAAAAGGAGTTTTTGCCCGGTAGTTTTATGGACCGAACTTTCATCGATGAGATCCATAAAGAACTCGAAGGTGGGCTAAAAGTGACCGGCAGCGAAGACGAAAAAGGCAAACCCAAAAAGCGCATCTTCTTCACCAAAAAAGATGTGATCCGCTCCTATATTGTTGATGCTCTCCTCGACAAACCCAAGTACAAGTAGGTCCAATTGATCCTTTTATTTTTTGGCTACCGCTGCGCGGAACGATTCTATCGTTTTGCGAAGCAAGCGATGATATAAACATTGACTATGATGTAGCTAGGGCCGCAAAATTTTGCGTCCCTACTGCTTTGATTTTAGATGGCGAAAAGCTGGACAGGGAATTCTTATCGCTATTCCCCTTTGAAGGCTACGGTTCTGTCACATCTTCTTCCTTTATCATCAAGAGCCATCCTTCAAATGTGATATAAAATCGTTTTAGTCCTCTAAAGAGAATAATCGGTCCTGGAGGCCTTCGACTGGGGATTCCCTTCCATCCTCCCATTCTCGCGAGGATCCAGCTTGCCCAGCTCAGTTGATCAGGTGGATAGGGATTCTGTTGTTTAGGGGTTGGGCCTTGGTATTTTCTGTTGAGTGCCTTAAGACATTGTATTTGCTTGGGATCAAAAACAGTTTCAATTGGCTGGCCCTCCATTTCGCCTCGTGCCAGTAAGAGCTGCATGACTTCAAAGGCCGCTTTCATTGTCGTCAAACTTTGTTTAAGGATCGAATCGAGGTATTCTAATTCTGTCTCTTCGATAGCAAATCCCTTTCGTTTGCTGATGCGAAAGAGTTGTTCAATCATCCATCTCTGCTCATACCATTGGATGATTTGATAGGCCTGTTTAAAAGAGCTAACGGGATGGGTGGTCAATAAGAGCCAATCGATAGGATCTTCTCCCTGCGGAACGCTATGAGGCAATTCCCGAGCATGCACGAGGTAATAGGGAAGTTGATGCTCGGGAAATTCATCCAGTTCTACTTGAGCAAAGCGAACTTCCATTTGGGCTTGGCGAGCCTGACGTTTTTGTTCCTTATTCCGACTGTAGTTTCTGCGTTTGAGTTCCCTCAAGGCAAAACTATAACGTCCCACAGGCGCTTGATCGGCAAGATAATCTCGGATCTTCTTCTCAGGGCCAACTGCTTGAGCCGCCCTGACTTTCCGGTTGTGATTAAGCCGAATGATGGCTTCCACAGGCCAGCTTTGAAGGCCTTGCCAAAGATCTAAGGTATCGGACTCAGCATCAAAAATGAAGGTTTGACAAGCAGCACCAGCAAGTACTTCATGGCTATTTTCTATCCCTAAGGCCCATTTATATGATTCCTTTTCTGCCCAAGACCTCGAACGACGCTGTCGATCTCGCTCTTGTCTACTCCCTTGAGCAGGCGCTCGATTCCAAACCAGCATATCGCTTAAGCCTAGACCATGACCACTTTCGGCGTCCAGACACATACTTACATGCATATGAAAACCGGGGGTCTTATTGTCGCTCAATACCCCTACGCGTTCACCATCGCGGATATGATCAAGCTGACCTTTGAGGGAAATCTCTGTAGTATCTCCCAAAATCAATACATGACGACCTTGAACACGAGAGGGAAGAGGGGCAACTAGATGACTAATCATGTCGGCAATTTTTACCCGTTTATTCTTGTAAAATCGATAATAGGCAACCTCAGAGGACTGGGCTGAACTGATTTGGTGAATGACATTACTGCCTTGATGAATTATATCAGATAATAATTGATCATAACGACGGCTTAGCCGTAAATCGCCAAATCTAGCGCCGGCCGCTTTTTTAAAAATTCCTTGGAACGGACCAAGGGAGAAAAATACCTACTCATAATGATGCGGATTGGGATAAACAAAAGCTACAAAATACTTGTGACAGAACCGTAGCCTT
>CAZHOC010000699.1:0-3964 GCA_964534295.1 uncultured Bacteroidia bacterium
GGCTGAGTTTATCGAGCGTAAAGCAGGCAGAGCCTATCAAGCAGTTTTGCCTGAGGGACCTCCTCCAGTACCTAGTATGAATTGATTTTGGTTGAGCTACTGCTTCGCAGAACAAGGGAACTATGAATTGTGAATTATGAATGCTAAACGTCCAATTTCTGTCAATCCCTTCAAAATTGGACGTTCGACATTCCACATTCGAAGTTCCCTCGTTCCGCGCAGCGGTAAACCCATAATAGCCTAAAAAACGCCAGCGGCGCTCACGAATATCGAGAGCGCCGCTGTATCTTAAAAGCAGTATATATCTTAGCGCCTTACGATCCTACGGATCACTTGGCCTTTGTCATTGGTCAATTGCAAGAGATAGATACCTGAAGCTAATTCGCTGAAGTCTAATTGCGTTTCTTGAACGAAAGACTTCTTGGTGATCATTTGACCGGTCAAGCGGTAGATGCTTACTTCAGCTTCTCTGCTGTCCACGAGGCGTACATTGAGCACATCTTGTACAGGGTTAGGGAAGTACTCGAATTGAATGCCTGCTTGCTCAGGATCAACAGAAGTGGTATTGGTCAAATTATTGTCAGCTGGAGAGCTCGCAGCAGCTTGAATAATGCCTTTGCTAGACTCGTCTTGAAGGATTGCCATGGTGTACATATGATCCACATCCCAATCTGGGTGGTTGGCGATCGTGGCTTCAAATACAATGGAATCTCCCACGGCAGCTGGTAATACCCAAGCATCACCTTCTACATTACCAAAAGAAGTTCTAAAGACATTGAGCTGTTCGCTTTCTCCGTTTGGAGCTTGGTAAAAGATGGTATCTTCTACAGCAGCAACCATCAATCTGAGGTTGCCTAGGCTGTGTGCTTCTTCGGTTTTGACGATAATCCGCACTCTCATGGAGTCCGCGTCTTTGCCCTGCTCGATTCGTAGACTAGCAGGTGAAGAACCACTGCGATAAGGATCAAAAATGGTACTGCTGCTATAATTTGTACTAGCAGAAACCACTTCCCCTTGGATTACCAAGCGAGGTGTACCACCATAAACTCCATAATAATTGGTGCGGCCATCATTGCCCGCGGGATTATGTAAAGAATGGATACAGCTGCTATAGGGTGCACTGGGGTGAAATGTCAGGTGCAGCACACTGTCTTCATTGCTAAGATTGTTAAGGAAGCCCGGATTGCGGCTAGCACAAATACTACAGCGAGTATTGGTAAAGTGCTCCACAACTATCGTTCTGGGAACCTGGGCAACAAGACTAGTGAAGGCTAAAAACAAGCCCAAAAAGAGGCTAGATCGTAACATAGGCTTTAGTAAATTTTTTCTCCCTTAAACAACCAACCACTCCAGAGGCGGTTGTAGGTATGTACTTTTTCAGTGGTTTGATTTTGGGTGTCCACTACAGGATTTCCGTGGTTTTTCCACTCAAAAATGCCCCCATAGAGGTTATGGACATTTTGAAATCCCATTTCTTGCAGTTGTTCACCGATGCGCTCGCTTCGATAGCCTACTGAGCAATAGACCAAAATGGGCTGGTCCTTTGCGACATCCTTGACAATCGACTTGTCAAATTCATCATAACCCGCCATGACAGCTCCTTCGAGATGCGAAACCGCGTATTCGTTGGCTTCGCGTGTGTCCAAAATCAAGTAATCAGCCGCATTGGGGACCACTTCTTCAACCTTGATAAGGGGCACAGTCTGCTTGTACATGCTGTCAAGCATGGCATGAAAATTTTCTTCTGTTTTTTGCGCTAGCATACAGGAAGAAAGGATGGAAAGTAAACTCAATGCTATTAAATAACGCATACAGTGATAACGCTTGAATAGTGAATTACCCTATCAAGCAAAGAAACAAATTTAGCCTATGCTATGTTTGTCGGGAGTTTTACAAATTAGCCAAGAGCGAGAAATAATCCTGCTGCTACCAGCCCCCCCGCAATGGGGCCCAGTACCGGAATCCAAGAGTAGCCCCAGCCACTATCCCCCTTGCTTGGAATAGGGAGAATCGCGTGCATGATACGAGGTCCAAGATCACGGGCAGGATTGATGGCGTAACCTGTGCTACCACCCAGGGATAAACCTATACCAAATACTAAAAAGGCAACGGGTAGGGCACCAATCGCACCTAATCCTACCTTGGCATTGGCCATGCCGTCGGCACTAATGCTAGGGGGTACAAAATAAAGGACCGCAAATACCAGAACAAAGGTCCCTATTAGCTCTGTTACAAAATTAGTAAGCGTATTGGGGATGGCAGGAGTATTGCAAAAAGTGCCTCTGATAGCCCCAGCGTCTTCGGTTACATTATAATGATCGCGATAAGAAAGCCAAACAGCTGTAGTACCAAGCATGGCGCCTAACATTTGGGCTGCGATATAACTAGCAGTATCAGCCCAAGGAAATTTACCTGCCATTGCTAAACCAAGGGTTACCGCAGGATTGAGATGAGCGCCGCTATGCTCCGCAGCAATCGTAACCCCAACAAAAACAGCCATGCCCCAGCCAGCAGTGATCACTATCCAGCCACTATCATTGCCGAAAGTATCTTTGAGAGCGACATTGGCCACTACGCCATTGCCCAATAGTAGAAGCACGAAAGTGCCAATCAGTTCCGCGATAAAAGGATCCATAGTAGTAGTATGAAGAAGTTAGTATCCCGATAGCTATCGGGAGTAGAAAGTAGTTGTATTAAGAATCATTCTTGCGGAATCAATTCCCACTCCACCTGCAACGAACCATCAAGGCTTTGCTGCAACCAAACCTCCTTCCGCTTGAGCATCTTTATATCATAGAGCTCGGTTTGAGTTCCAAATATCATCTGCAGCCGGCTACGCCTTGAAACCAAGCTCCATTGCCCCTCACGACAGTTGTTTTCCTGATCGCAAATACTCACACTACCCGTTTCTGAAAAGGTAATCGTTGAATCTGCATAAACACCCGTCAAAGGCACGTTGGCCTCCAATGCCAATTGCCATTGCCACGATCCAGCCAATCGATCTTCTGTAGGGAAAACGCTTAAAAACGGTCCTTCGTCATATTTGCGGTAATCACAACGGAGGAGCAAAACAGAGCACAGGCAAAGGCAAATGATTGGCAAAGTGTTGCGCAACATATATTGTTTTTGAGTATAAAGTAGAAAGACAAAAGTATTAAGTAGCACGAAAAAGAGCCTAGATCATTCGGTTTGAGCAATTTCCCAAGGTCTTAATACTACATACTATTGTCTAAATACTTAGGGGATTAAGGGACGAAAAACTCCATCTTAACCAAAGTGCTGTCATTGCGAAGCCAAAGCTGCTCATCGGTCAAACGCGTGATTTCCCAGCGCTCGTAGAGTTCTTCTTTATAGATGACATCGTTGTTGTAGATGTCTCTAAACTGAAAAGAATATAGTAGCTCTAATTCGTTTTTACTAAGCAAATTCCACTCTCCACTGCCTACTAAGGGGATCACAGTATCGCGCGTAAAAGGAGGAGTAGAGATCATTTTTGCCGCATCCAAGGTTTGGTAAACCCCATTGGTTTTGAACTCAAAATTATCTCCAACAAACTGGCTGGTGATGTCAACGCCATTTTGAGCAGCTTCTTTTACTTCCCAAGTATTGGCTAACCTGGTAGTGGTAGATTGAAAACTGATCGCTGGGCCATCAGCAAAACCGGTACATGCGGTACTAGCCATTGCCATTAGGATCAAAGCAAAGGCTGGTATAAATAGCTTCGTTTTAGTCATGAGAAGTGGACGGTTATCAACCAATGAAATCAAAGTTTTTACAAGATTTTGAATTGCGTAATTTCGACCTATGGATCTAAAAAAACAAATCCAGTCTCGCGCGGACGAGCTATTTGAAGCAGTAATCGAAAAACGCCGCCACCTTCATATGCATCCAGAGCTTTCTTTTGAAGAAGCCAAGACGGCTGCCTATGTCCAAGATCATCTCAAAAAACTTGATATCCCTTTCG
>CAZHOC010000700.1:0-3963 GCA_964534295.1 uncultured Bacteroidia bacterium
CCATTGTCCAACTGCTGCAGACTGATAGGAGCGTTCTCCAACGGAATACCCTCGAAGCGGCCTTCCATGAAGTACCACAGCTTTTGTTCCGTGGCAATCATTAATCCCCCTTCTTTTAATCCCAGTATGTGTTTCACTTGCCCACCTGATTCTAATTGCGAAGCAATGTTGAAAGAACTAACGGATTGCTTGGCATCGCGGAGGCTGTTTAGCTTGGGTAACTGTAGTAACTGACCATCGGCCCATGCAAACCATATACTATTGGTATTATCAATACTGATATCCACCAATTTTGAAGGGTGTTCTTGTTGGATTGCCTTTAGTTCTTTATGCTCTACAAGGTTATAACGATATAGTCTTTTGGCACCTGCGGTAAATAACCAAGCCCCATTTTCATCGGTAGTAATCCAGAGGTTACCTTCTCGATCTTCAAAGAGATGCCAAATATTTTCGTTTTTGAGTAAGCAATCAATTTCGCGATAGGTATTGCCCTCTGCAGCTAACCAAAGCACACCACCGTCCTCTAATGCGATCCAAATATCTCCCTGCTCATCGCGTTTGATATCGGCAACTGTCCCCCAGCGCGAAAGATTGGATCGGGAGACTACTAATCTTTGCGTACCATCGGTATTGATTTCGACCAATCCTTGTTTGCATGGGGATAAATAAGTTCCAGGCGCGATGGAGACTAATAAAGGTATTTGGATGGACTCAATTCCCTCGTATTCAAAAGCAAGCCGTTTTTTCACTTCAAGATCGGCTCCTATTCCTACAAGTATATTTGCATCAGCCAACCAAAATAAGCCAGCCTCTTTGGCTACCAACTGAGCGTTCGGCTGCAAGCCATATGCCTGAAGACGCTTACTCTCAACTACAGTATCGGCTTGGATCACCGTCAAAGTGCTCCGACTAGTCAAGAGATAACGATCGCCACTTATTTGATAAATTGAACTTACTGGTTTAGGTCCAATTCGTTTTAGAGAATCAAGGCGTATCACTTTTCCATCCTCTTGTCGACTCAAACCATTTTGAGTAAGCATCCAAATACGTTCCTGATCATCCGCAAAGAGCTTACGCACTTCATTATGACTAAGGCCCTGACTCGTGTTGGTAACTTTTGCTTGATATCCATCATATTGACAAACGCCAGCTTGGGTGGCAAACCACATATAGCCTTTTGCGTCCTGCATAACCCAATAAACCCTTTCACTAGGAAGCCCTTCCCTCATACCATAATGATATAAAGGTTGTGAGTCTCCTTGGGCCCCGAGAAAGAGGGGTATCTGCAGAAGAGCTATTAGTATAAGATTACAGAGCGAGCGTTTCATCCTTATTCGCCAAGAAAGGGGCAATTAATCAAAAATAGTCTGGTTTCTGCCCGGGTCATCACGGTATACGTCCACCGGATATAAGCCAGCAAGTTTTGTCCGTAGTCAGGTTCAAATCCAATAATTACATTTTCCCATTGCCCCCCTTGGGATTTATGGCCAGTAATCGCGTAGCCATACTTTACTTGGAGTGCGTTGATGTAGGGATCTTTAGCCAGGAGTTTTTTTGCTTCCGATTGAGGTAAGCCATAATACTCCTCTCGTCGTTGCTGAGTAACAAAATAAAGTTTATCACTCTCTACTTGTGCTTGCTTATCGACTAGTAAGTCTAAAATCAACTTACATTCGATAAGCATATATTCGCCTTTTTTATCAATAAATTCAATTTCTGCGTCTATCCACTTCAGTCCATAGCGCTCTTCATAAGTCTCATTGTAGACTGTCCGCACGGTTCCCATCTCTCCATTGGCAATAAAGGGGAGCTTTTTGGGGTCTCCCCAAGCATAATTGTTTTTTACCACCATTAATAGGTCAGATGGGACCAATAAGTCTTCTGTACCTAACAAATGATGCCTAATCGCTTGATTGACGCGAGTGGCTTGCCAATTGGAGTAGGTCAGAAAAATTACACGTTCTAGGTTGCCCTCTTGATAATAACCCAGATAGGTTTCAAGTGCCTCATATGATTGCTCTAACACTTGGACATCGCGACCTACTTCCAAAACTAGGTTCTGGGGTTCGGAGCTAACATAGGCATCCCTCACTAAGACGGCATTATCCAAGACACCAGAATCAACCAATTGGCGTTTGACCTCACTGAGATGAGAATGATAAACATTCAAATCGCCCTTATATCGAATCTCATCTGGGTCTAAGGCCGGAGACTTATTATATCCTATTGGTGGTAACTGAACCGGATCTCCCACCAAAATGAGTTTACGATCAGGATTTGAATGAAAGACAAAGGCCAATAAATCTGTCAATAAACGAACATTACTACCATCGCCCATATCATCCCCAATCATAGAGGCCTCATCGACAAGATAGACTGTTTTACTACTATGCTTATTGTTTTTAAGTTGAAAAGCGACCTGCCCAAAGGCGTTTTCTTTGGGACTATAGATGTGATGGTGAATAGTGTAGGCGAGCCTTTTGGTCCTTTTGGTGATTACCTTGGCAGCTCTTCCGGTAGGCGCAAGCAGGATAACCTCATAACCTTCTTTGCGCAAAATGCGCGTAAAGAGATTGATCATGAAGGTCTTACCCGTACCGGCCGATCCTGTCAGCAACAGGGTCGAGCGTTCTTCGGCAGCGCGATAAAACCGGTAAAAGGTTTCCAGAGCGTCGTTTTGACCGTCGGTCAAGCTAATGGAGTCCCCACCCAGTAAATCCGCTAAAAACTGTTCTCTAATGGGGTCAAGCAAGGTTGTATCTTCTGCAATTATTCGAGAAACGAATATATCAAAAGAAATGTTCTTTCTCCCAATTGAAAAAACCAATGAGGTAAGAAAGTCAGCAAAATGCAGGAAATATTGCCTTGTATGACGGTGGCTTTAATTAAGCAGCAGGTACCCTAACTTCTTTAATTTGGTAGAAAAATCCGTCGCTTACTTCAAAATAATAAATACCAGCTTTGACGTCTTGGACTGTATATTCAAGTGAGGATTCGCCTATTTCTTGTTTAGAGTTTGACTCCAAAATAAGCTGACCACGAGAGTCTAAGACACGAATAGTGGTTTGATTGATTTGAAATGGAGATAGTTCTACCCTAAATACTTCTTCAGTGTGGGTAGGTCGGAGTACAAAGCCAATAGTAGGTCGAAAGTCGTGCAGGGAAAAACTTCGTTTACTTATTTGCATGAACTGATAGGTATGGCAGTGAGTTTGGTTTGGTGTATGTTAGATAATTATTCTTCTTGACAAAAAACCCTTCTCATGGCTAAACGGTTGGTATTGGCGGATAATTGGTCATTGAAAAGGATTTATTGCTTTTACGTAATACACAAATGCCGTGCCTGATATAAACAGCTTATTTGCTAAAACTGATTCTCTCCCCCTATTTCATCAAAAATGCTGGGATCAACTTCAACGTGCCTGGGTGGACAAAAAACATCCCATGCGGGAAATTACGATGGCTACTTTGAAGCTAGATGGCTCTGTGGATCAGCGTATTGTGGTGTTACGGCTCGCCGAACGCTCATCCCTCACTATTCATACCTATACTGACTTACGCGCCCAAAAAGTAGCCCAAATTCAAGCTAATCCTCAGCTGCATTTTCTCGCCTGGCATCCTAAACACCGTCTACAACTTAGGCTGAAGTGTGAGGCCCAATTGCATAGCAATGACGAGATTTCGCGTTCTGCATGGCAGAAACTAAGCTACTACGCCCGCACTCTTTACAGTGCTCATACATCTCCGGGTCAAATCGTTCCTGACATAGCCGCTGCCAATGCTGCCTACCAGCATCCCGAAGAAGTAGATACTGATCCTTGGTATAAAAATTTTGTACTTGTAAACGCAAAGGTCTTAGAGATGGAGGCACTCGCATTGGGAAGGGAGCAGCAATTACGGGCACGCTTTACCTATGAATCAGGTCAGAAAGAAGCACATTGGCTTGTTCCTTAGGGGCAAAAA
>CAZHOC010000701.1:0-3962 GCA_964534295.1 uncultured Bacteroidia bacterium
GGAGTAAAAAAGATAGCTCATAATGTGGGTCATCAAGACCGTGCCCAAAATCCTAAATGCTATTGGCGGATTCCCTTGTCTGATGGCTTCGTACTGCTCAAAAATGCTCTCATCTACGGTACTTTGATAAATACTCTGGGAGATCAGAACGAATAAATAAGGCAACAAATGCAGGAGATGAATCCGTTGGAAACGAAAATCGCGATTGATATAAGTACGGATGTAAAAATAAATCGCAGGGCCATACAAAAAGGGCGCAGAACCAAGGGTCCAGCTTAAGGGAAAAGTGCTGGGAAAACTTTCACTTAGGATGATAATTCGCTGGGTCATACCTAAGGCCATGCCGAAGCAAATACCTCCGAGAAATCGATTGGAGGCTTTTTTGCCTGAGCGACGGAACCAAAGTAGCAAGGCGGTTATAAAACCTTGATAGGCCCCAATGATTAATAGAATACTGACAAAATCGATATGTATGGTATTCAAGCTCAATATCCTCCAGCTGAATCATCTCCGCGAGGGTCTGCCCCTCCTTCTAAACGTCCGTCAGGTAGGACAAGGATGGCATCCACTCTACCAATGGGACCTCTATTTCTAAGGCCGTGTCCCCGATTGAGCAGTTCGACGGCGGCTTCTCCACTCAAAGCGCTGGCTTCAAGTTGGACCACATCAGGCTTCCATTGATGATGAAAGCGTTCGGCGGAGACGGAAGCCTGCATACCCATCCCGTGATCAATCACGTTGACGATATTTTGAAAGACCGAGGTGATGATAGTAGAGCCACCGGGAGTCCCAACTACCATAAACAAAGCGCTGTCCTTAGCCACAATGGTCGGGGTCATGGAGCTTAACATGCGCTTACCGGGCTCGATGGCGTTGGCCTCAGCCCCAAGCAGACCATACTTATTAGGCGTGCCTGGCTTGCTGCTAAAATCATCCATTTCGTTGTTGAGTAAGAAGCCAGCCCCGCCGACCACCGTACAGGAGCCAAAGCTGCCGTTGATAGTCGTGGTGATGGATACGGCATTGCCGAACGCATCCACGATGGAGTAATGGGTGGTTTCTTCAGATTCTTTGGGAGCAGGAGTACCGGCATTAATATCATCGCTATAGGTAGCCCAATTTGGGTCAAAGTCAGCCATACGTTCCTTTAGATAGTCTGCGGCAAGGAGACCGCTTTGCGGAACGGGGTAATAATCCATATCGCCCAAGTGCTTGGCACGATCGGCATAAACGCGGCGCTCCGCCTCGACCATGACGTGTACGGCATCGGCGCTATTGTAGCCATATTCTGAGATGGGAAATGGCTCAATCATCTCCAAAAGCTGTAGCAAAGCAATGCCACCACTAGAAGCCGGCGGCATACTGATAATCTCATGCCCACGATAATCTCCATGCAAAGGCTCCCGCCAAGCAGCCTCATAGTCTTGGAGATCTTGCAGACTCATAATCCCATTGTTGCGCTTCATCTCCGCTACGATCAGACGAGCCGTTTCCCCCTCATAAAACCCCGCTTTGCCTTGCTCCGCGATACGATCCATCGTAGCGGCTAATTCAGGCATCTTTATCGTATCACCCGCTTGCCAATCCTCTTCCCGTTCGTAGACGGTGGGTTGAGTACTAAATTTATCGATCACTCTTTTGCGAGCGTTGATGCCTCTGGCTTCTTTTTCTGTCAAGACAAATCCGTCGCGTGCGAGGGCTATGGCTGGAGCCACTAAATCCGCCCAAGGCATGGTGCCCAAAGAGTCATGGGCTGCAACCATGCCCGCCACTGAACCGGGTACTCCTGCCGCTTTCGCGCCCCGCCAGCTAAGGTCTTCAATTACTTCCCCATTGGAGTCTAGGTACATATCTCTAAAGGCTGCTGCAGGTGCCTTTTCTCGAAAGTCTAGCGCATAGGTCTCAGCGTTCGCGGAACGCATCACCATAAAGCCACCACCGCCGATATTGCCGGCAGCTGGATAAACTACTGCCAAAGCCATATGAACCGCTACTGCGGCGTCCACTGCATTCCCTCCATTTTTGAGTACCTCCACTCCCACTTCAGTTGCGAGAGGATGGGCGCTCACCACCATCGCTTCCTCAGTAATCAGCCCTTTGACTGCTGGCTCGGCCTTACTTGGCTCAGGACTGACACGACATTGGATAAATAAAAAAGCGAAGGCCACTAGTAGAATAAGGGATTGTAGCTTAGACATAGCAGAATGAATTATCTAGGGACGAGCTAGAATATTGAATTAGAGTAGGATGATTTAAGGGGAAGAGCGCTTTAGCCCGCCACTACGATGACAGAAATTTCGACATTCACATCTTTGGGAAGACGTGCTACCTCAACGGTCTCACGAGCCGGAAAATCGCTACTAAAATAGGAACCGTAGATCTCATTGATTTGCGCAAAATCGTCCATGTTTTTGAGAAAAATGGAGGACTTTACGATATGAGAGAAGTCTAGCCCTTGGCTACTTAAGATCGCCCCAATATTGTCCATGACTTGGCGAGTTTCGGTCTCAAGATCGCCCGTTTTGAGCGTTCCGTCAGCGGGATCAATAGCGATTTGACCTGAGAAAAATATAAGATTGCCCACTTTGGCAGCTTGACTGTAAGGGCCAATCGGTGCGGGAGCTTTGTCAGTCTGAATGATTTGCTTCATTGCTAGAGGGAGATTTAGTGGACGACCATGGATTGAGTCGCGCCAAGATTGCTTTTTCTTTTTCGTAAAAGTAATCGAATTTCCCGAACACAAAAGCCACTCCCAACAGCAAAACCATATAAACGGGGGTGATCAACAAAAAATAAACTAAGAAATAAAGAAAGCCTGATTCAATTCCCGTAAGCGGCATGAGGTATTTGGGAACAAATGAAGCCGAAGTACCTGTGATGGCGAAAACGCACAAGATTTTAATGATATCTGGCTTAGACTGGCCGGTAAATAATCCCATGTTTGTTTAACTTCAGCTTTAGGCTAATTGTTAGCGATCAATGGTAAAGATACTACATGAAGTTTGAAGATGATGGATAATCAGTCTTTAATCGCAATTTCCAATCCCCTTCTAATTTGAACTTTAATTTTAGCCGCGAATAAAAAAGATTATTGGCCAGAATGCAGCGAATCTGACTCAAGTCCCCGTCTAGCCATAAAATCCTCAATCATGCAAAAGTTATTATATCTATTTTTCCTCTGCCTAGCCCTGACTTTTGTGGCTTGTCAGCCTGTTGAGCTTCCAGCCCCTATTCCAGAAACTGAATGGGTGGACTTCGCTAACCCTCAAGTTGGACAAAGCACCTATTATGTTCGCTATACAACAGATTGCGATAATTTGGATCGAGCTTTTCAATTTTCTAAGGATACCCTCATTTTATCAGTTGCTGCTGTAGATGGCAATATCGCAACGATGGAAGAGCGTTTTACGCCTGGCTCGCCCTTTTATAAGGATGGGATTGTAGAACCGACACGCTATGATATCACCAGCAATAAGGATTACGCACTCCTCACTGATCGCTGGAATTCCGCCTTGTTTTTCTTCTATGGCAATGATACGCTTCGCCTAACGGCAGATCATAGCGCCACGCTTGAGCAAGATGTGTGTCGCCTTACGATTGAAGATGAAAACTTTATCGGTAATGAAGTAGGACGCCTCGGTCGCTTTGAAGTAGGCCCCTTAGAGCAAAAAAATAAAACGGCCGTTTCTTGTGTACCTATGATTCTATCTATGGAAGCTTATCTAATTTATGACAAGAATTACCTTCATATGAGTCATACCATCGTACAAGATGGCACGGTAAGCGGCTGGGTAGCAGTAAAACCATAGTTGTAAATTTTCAACTGATTAGAGTATCCGACGATCTGTTTAGTCCTGGCTAAACGGATCGTCGTTTTTCGTTAGAAGGGCCCCAGTTAAACAATAAGACATTAGAAATACTTAATATGAACTAGCCTTTCATCTTTTTTCGCTAACACCTGC
>CAZHOC010000702.1:0-3960 GCA_964534295.1 uncultured Bacteroidia bacterium
AAGACTACCTTGATTTTAAATCAACTGAAAAAGGAGGACTACATTTTTTTCGATGGTGATGATCCTTCGGTCAGGACGGAACTAGATACTCCCAATACTGAGAGGATACGGCAGTTAATAGGGAGTAAAAAAATAGTATTCATTG
Organism: uncultured Bacteroidia bacterium; assembly: GCA_964534295.1. Lineage (GTDB taxonomy): Bacteria > Bacteroidota > Bacteroidia > J057 > J057 > JBCAWW01. The sequence continues at coordinate 146 of CAZHOC010000702.1, forward strand.
ATGAAGCACAACGAATAAATGGAATCGGCCTGACACTAAAAATAATCACGGATCAGTTTAAGGATGTGCAATTATGGATCAGTGGCTCGTCATCATTTAGCTTATTCAATGAGTTAAATGAACCATTGACAGGGCGGAAGTGGGAGTATGAACTTTATCCAATAAGTTGGGAAGAGTATGAGAATCACGTGGGTTATTTGAAAGCGAAGCAGGACTTGGAAAATAGAATGATCTATGGCATGTACCCTGAGGTGATTAATAATTCTCGAGGAGAAGAAAAGGAAGTATTGAGAAATTTAGTAAACAGCTATTTATATCGAGACATATTATCTCATGGAGAGATCCGTAAACCTGAGGTTTTAGAAAAGCTTGTCCAAGGACTGGCTTTACAGTTAGGTAGCGAAGTAAACTACAATGAATTGAGTCAACTCGTTTCTGTGTCGAAGGATACAGTTCAGAAATATATTGACATCCTTGAAAAAGGATATGTGATCTTCAGATTAAGATCCTTTAGCCGAAACGTCCGCAATGAAATTAAACGAGGGCGCAAAATCTACTTTTACGACAACGGTATCCGTAATGCAGTAATAGGTGAATTTAGGGGGCTTAATACAAGAAATGATGTGGGTATGTTATGGGAGAACTTTCTTGTTTCGGAACGGGTGAAACAAAACAGTTACAAGCTTACTTTTGCGAAACCATACTTTTGGCGCACTATTCAGCAACAAGAAATTGATTATGTAGAACAAAACGGTTTGGATTTGAATGCATATGAATTCAAGTGGAACCCAAAAGCAAATGCTAGGTTTTCTAAGACTTTTCTTAGAAACTATGAAGCAAAAAGTAAACTTATCAATAGAGACAATTTTAGAGAGTTTGTGATAATCTAAATTGTCCTGCTCTAGCACTTTCCCATAGATCACCTTGCTATAGTCGTCTGCTGTGCAGAACGCTTATCCCTTTCCTCCCCCTGCGGGATAATGGTTTTGCAAACCGGAGGTTTTCCCTTTGGAGGGGGATTAAGGGGGAGGAATAAAGCCCAAAGTACGGAGATGAGCTTTCTGCGAAGCAGTAATAAACTTCAATACCAATCATACTAGTATGAGGTGGCACGATTTAAGGTAGGGTGGAAGTCGACTCAATGATTTGCGATCGAATAGGCCTTCCGTTATTTTGTCTAGACCATGAAACATCTACTAATTATCCTCACGCTCTTGGGCGCTGCTATCCCCTTATCAGCCCAAGAAAAGATCATCCCCCAGCAGCAAATAGGTCTTTGGGGTGGTATTGGGGTAGGGCAATACATCAATCTCTTAGAGCCTAGGTATTCCTTTTTAGGCGACCGTAGGGTGCTTTGGAACATAAATGCTAATTATGATCAGCAAATCAAGCAATCCAATTGGTGGCTGCGCTATGATGCTACTTTTTCTAAACGACCGGCGCGAGCGCACTATTTATCCAGTGCATTAAATGTGCTCTATCGATCCAAAAGGAATTTTATGATCGGCATGGGCCTGCAAATGTCAGTTGTGAGAGCCCCCTATCGAGATAATTCTAGCATTCCAAATAATCGCTTTACACTTGACTTACCGCTCACCCTGGAAAAGCAGTTCCGACTAACGGAAAACTTGAGTGTACATACTACTCTCAAACTAGATATTGCTTTGACGCCGATTATCCCTCGATATTGTTCCGATTATAGAGGGCGCTCTTTTTGTTTTCATTATTTCAGCGAGAGTGCGTTTGCTGGCGTTGGGCTCAAGTATGATTTAGGGAGATAAGCGTTCTGCGAAGCGGTAGAAAATCCAAAGATACCGGATATGCTCTCTGGGTTCGCATTCCGGCAGGACGGAGACCTTTATTGCCAATAGCTAGAAATCTTCCTACCGTCATCTCAGTCGAATGAATGAGCCAAAAGCGAATTCATCGAGCAGGGATCTTGAGAACTGAACGTTCTGCGAAGCAGTAAACTGCCCCTACTTCTGCCTTGCCGCGATCTCCTTTTGCTTTCTGGCAGAAGGCTGCCCAGTCTCCACAAAAATCCTTAAATCATTCAATAGACCTGGGTATAACTTCTTGAAAGCAATCTTCATCGGTATCTGCATAAGCGTGCCAATGACGGGCATTACTTCGATTCGTGGCCCTAGGATGATTTCGGTTTGGGTGCTGGAAATTTGCTTGAGTTTCCAGGTACTGACGACAGAGCGCACAAAAAAGGGTAGTCCTTTGACTGAAAACTCAAGGATGTGATTATCATCATCGATTTTGGTGATGGTATCCATCAGCCTGCCGGTTTCGGTATCACATACCCGGTCAAAATCTTCGGATTCGGTGCCTTTGCGGCAACTAGGGGTGCCCGTAGCCCATTCGTGCGCGTTGTGAAACTCATCAATGATATAGGTCCATACCTCTGCAATGGGCTTGTTGATCTGGGTGTTAAATTTTAAGTCAATCATTTTATTGAATGTTTTTTGGAATGAATGTTCATTCCATGATGGTTGAAAATTTTTTATGCTTTGATCGCATCCCAAACCATTTGAATTTGGGTGCTCATAGATGCTTGGTTCTTTTTGGCTTTGCTGATGTACCAGCGCAAGTAGGCAGAAACTGCTCCGCCAATAAACATGATCAGCTCTTCAATTGCAATGGCTTTGATGATCCTTTCCTCCTGCCCTTTTTTGAGCAGCAGGACGACCATTTCTACCGCATTGCCGCCTCTGACTTTGTTTTCTTCAGTGATAATAGGAGAAGCCTGAAGTTGTTCCATAAACTGAAAATACAGTGGATTTTCGACGAAAAACGAAATAAGCACCCTCAGATAATTCTCAAACTGCGTTTTGATTGGACCATCCGTTTTCACCGCTTGGAACAAAGATTCTTCTTTTTCTCGGATCCCTTTATAGATTTCGTTGATCAATAAATCTTTATTGGGAAAGTAATTATAGATGGTTCCCATACCCGTGCCGGCAGCTTTTGCGATTTCTGACATAGGGGTGTTGTGGACTCCTTTTTTTACTAGAAGCTCCAGCGCGGCATTGATGATGGCATCTTTTTTACTCACGCTACAAAGATGGAGGTTTGGAATGATTATTCCAAGTGTATTCGCTTTTTTATAAAAATGCTCTTGTTAAGCGTTCCGCGCTCCCGATAGCTATCGGGAGGTAAAAAAAATACAGGGACCTAAGCTGCTTGATCGCTTAAATCCCTGCCAATAAAAAAGAAATTAGCCGTCCCGCCTAGCGGAACGGCTTTTCTACTATCCCCCCTTTATATGGTCTAGTAGATCACCACCTTTTGCGGTGGATTGTGTGAGTTTTCGGTTTCTACTCGTACGAGATAGGTCCCGGGCTGCAAGTGCGCCACTTCTAGCGTCCATTGGTAAAGATCGCTTTGGGTGCTCGGTACAGAGAGTAACCTGCCACTCAGGTCAAGTATTTCTATGCGAGTGATTTCTTTTTCGGTTGAGCTGATGTGTAGCTGATCAGAAGTTGGATTAGGATAAAGGCTGTAGCGGAAGCTGTTAGGCTCTACTTTGAGTCTCAATACATCCGAATAAGCAAACTGTCCGTCAAAATCCACTTGCTTGAGGCGGTAATAGTTATCGCCATTGATTGGGCTACGGTCTACGAATTGATAATCTACTTTTTCATTGGTGGTGCCATTGCCTAAGACGGTGTTGATGCTTGTGAAGTTCTCACCGTCGGTGGAACGCTCAATCACAAAATGATCATTGTTAAGCTCTGAAGCAGTGGTCCAATTCAATACCACAGTCTCGCCACTTACGCGTCCGTCAAAACCTACCCACTCAACTGGGA
>CAZHOC010000703.1:0-3951 GCA_964534295.1 uncultured Bacteroidia bacterium
TGGCGCGTCAAAGGCATCCAATGCTCCCAACAAATAAGACTGCCGAGTTTTGCCTGAGGCGTTTGCACACTGCTCAAGCCTTCTCCTTCGCCGAGCCCGTAGACAAGTTTCTCGGTATAGGTAGGCATGAGTTTGCGATGATGTTGCTGGCGTTCCCCATCGGGGCTATACGTCAAAAGACTATTGTACAAAGTGCCTTGGCCCGGACCTTGTTCTACCGCTTCATTGACCCCAATCACCATCCAAACGCCATATTGTCGGCAAAGATCCATGAGGCTGCGTTCAGCGGAGCTGCCCAAAACCAGACTATTGGCGTACATTTGGGCATAAACTTCTTTGGTCAGAGGATCATTCCAGAGCGCTGCCCCCGGACAATAGTCCAACCACGCTGGATAGCCGCTCAACCAACACTCTCCAAATACCACCAACTCACTACCATTGTCAGCAGCTTTGGCTAATAGCCCCTCTAGCTTCTCCAGGCTTGCTTTTAAATCATAATAGGCAGGGGCGGCTTGGATAATAGATACCTTCATATTGTGAGTTTTGGGTGAAAATGGAGAAATGCTTTAAAAAAAATAAGTTGAGCAAAAGTTTTTTGTCAAAAGGGCGTCTTACCCATGAAAAGACAATAAAACACTAGTTAAAATGAAAGCTAAAGTCCTCCCCTTCCTTTTTAGTCTGATTATAGGGTTTTGCTTGCTCTCTTGTTCCAATCAATCATCAATGGCGCAAAGTACGACAGAAGAGGAACGTCAGGGACCGCCTCCTAATGGTGAACAAGGTCCTCCTCCCGGACGAGAGCAAGCTGAAAGAGGAGAAAGACCCAAAGGTCCCCCCAGTTTTGCGAGGATATTAAAGGATTTAGATAAAGATGAGGATGGTAAAATCTCCCAAGAGGAAGCAGCTGGCCCTCTGAAAAATGATTTTGCCAAGATTGATACGGATGAAGACGGTTTTATCAATGAGGAGGAGTTCAAAGCCGGTGCTCCTAAACCGCCAAGAAGAAATTAATGTGTGTGATTTGAGCTATTGCCTTGGCTCGCATAGACCATTAGCTGTAAGTAGGTCGCCCGAAGCTCTCCCTAGCTTCGGGCTTTTTATTATTTCTCCTTTGGTTTCACCTTTATGATGTTCTTCCTATTTTGGAAATACTTTTTCCTGGCGCCTGTACAAAATAGGAATTCATATGATACGGAAGATATTACTTTGGGTATTGGGAGTGATCTTAGTGCTAGGCGCACTGGGCTTTGCTTATTATCGCTTGGTCATTTATCAAGCCCCCGCCATTAGCGATTCAGACCGGGCTGAGATCAATCTGATGCCCCTGCCCGCCCAACTTTCGCTAGGCAGTGATAAAATTTCTATTCAAGGAGGGATTGAGGTAAAGGCTGAGGGACGGCTAAGCAATTTGCTGCAAAAAGGAGTGGATCGCTTTACAGCTTCGCTCAACGCTAAAATCGGTGCGCCCAAAGGCTCGGCTATCCCTTTAGTGATTCATTGTGAGCAAGCTGCTTTAGAGGCTTTACCCAAATTAGGACATAATGAATCCTATCAATTAAAAATAAGCCCCCAACAAATCGAGCTTAGCGCTACCAGTCCTTTTGGGGTCCTCTATGGGTTGGAAAGTCTCCTACAACTAGTCAACGTAGAGTATAAAGGCGCCTTTATCCGCAGCCTAGAAGTGGTAGATGCTCCTCGCTTTCCTTGGCGTGGATTAATGATAGATGTGAGTCGGCATTGGATTCCCAAGGATATCAGCCTCCGAAAGCTCGACGCCATGGCGGCCGTCAAACTTAATGTGCTGCATTGGCACCTTTCTGACGACCAGGGCTTTAGGGTAGAAAGTAAGCTGTTTAGAAAGCTCCACCAAGAGGGCTCGGGGGGAAATTATTATACCCAAGAAGAAGTCAAAGAAGTCGTCAATTATGCCGCGGAGCGGGGAATTAGAGTTGTTCCAGAATTTGACGTACCAGGCCACACCCACAGTTGGTTAGTCGCTTACCCTCAGTATGCTGCTGCAGAAGGTCCTTTTACCCTAAAGAATAAAGGAGAAGGAATTTTCTCGGTGCCAATGGACCCGACCAAAAGTCGCCTCTATGTGTTTTTGGACAAGCTAATCGACGAGATGGTGCGCTTATTTCCAGATGCTTACTTTCACATAGGTGGAGACGAAGTCAATCCTAAATACTGGGAAGAAAGTGAATCCATTCAAGCTTTCATGCAAGAAAATGATATTGCCGATACGCATGAATTACAGGCCTACTTCAATCAAAAGCTACACGAAAGAGTTCAGAAACACGGCAAAATCATGTTGGGATGGGATGAGATCATGCATCCAGACTTGGCGGAGTCTGTAGTTATCCAAGCTTGGCGTAACCATAAAGTCTTGTTTGAAAGTGTTCAGGCAGGTGGGACTGGCATTTTATCTTCGGGCTGGTATCTAGATCATAAGTTGCCAGCCGGCAAACACTATCAGGTGGATCCGTTGATATTGCCTGGCGCAGTTGATGTAGTGCCCGATACCAATCATTGGCAGATGTACGATATCACCATGGACCTTCCCAGCGGGGAGATGGGAGGTAAGCTGGTGTTGTTTGATCGCGATCCTAATAATGTCTCTGGTTTCTTTGCCTTTTTGGATCAGCTCAATGGCTTCAAGAATGCTAGTATAGACGAAAATGGTCAATTGATGGCGGAGTTTAAGGCTAGCGTTGGAGAATTGACCTATACCGCAAATTTGAATGGCGATGCCTTAGATGGCGAGATGGCCTTTGGCTTTTTGAAGATGGATTCTAAAGGCACCAAGACCGGAGGCCACGATATGGATGGAGAGCCCTTACCTGAAATAGAGGTGGTAAGACCTTTGACCGAAGCCGAGCAGCTAAGAATCCTGGGGGGCGAAGCCTGTATGTGGACCGAGGTTTCGGGAGCTGAAAACATTGAATCTCGAATTTGGCCCCGCACCGCTGCCATAGCCGAAAAGCTCTGGTCTCCCCAGGACTTGACGCAAGACGAGAATGATATGTATCGCCGCCTGCAAAAAGTGGATAAAATGCTCGCAGCACGTGGCTCTCAACATCAAAGTCAATTGGAAAAAATCACCCTAGCGCTAGCGGATGGTAGTGATCCAAAAGCCCTGCAGACGCTATTGGCCGTATTAGAGGAGGTGAAATATTATAATCGATTAGGGCCATACATGGCAGAAGGAGGCGTTTATTGGCCTGATCTCGCGATGGATAGGGTAGTGGATGCGGCAAAGCCTGAGAGTTTCGAGGCGAGGGAGTTTAATCAATTGGTTACAAAATACATGGCCGCTCCCAATACGGGGGACAAGGCCTTGATTGCCTCTCAACTCAATATTTGGGTCATCAATCATGAAGTGCTGATCCCCTTAATTGAGCGTTCACCGAAGGTAGGAGAAATCCAAAACCTCTCTGCTGATCTCGCCCGAGTCTCTCAAATGAGCATCAACCATCTCAATAATCCGAAAGACACCGAGCCAAGCCAAAAAGAGGAAGCCATGGCACTGCTGCAAAAGCTGGAAAATGGTGAGAATGGAGTGCTAGTAGCAGTTGTGCCAGGGATTAGGGCGCTTTGGCAATAATCAATACCCAATCACAGGCGTACCCTTTAGGTGGGCAAAATCATTGATTCGTTCGAGTCGCCACCCTCGTTCACTCCATTGCAATACAGTTAGAGAAGTATTGTGAATCATCATCCGAAATACACTTTCTGTCTCCGCTTTGAGCAGTTTGGTGAGCATGCTTTTGATGGCAAAGCCATGACTAAAGGCCGCAATATTAGCGCTTTGGCCTTCGTGTTTTTGACGAGTAGCCTCCAACCAATTGATCATTCTTTGTTCCGCCGCTTGCTGAGATTCGCCACCAGGAGGCGTAAAGGTATATGAGTCTTTTTCCAGCTCGCGCTGAACGCTTGCATTATACATCTCTG
>CAZHOC010000704.1:0-3951 GCA_964534295.1 uncultured Bacteroidia bacterium
CGGAAGAGTGCCATTCAATCTATTTTCAGGTAGGAGTAACTTATGAATTGTCTCGATGAAGACGCAGTCGACTCCAAAATAGCTGCAAATTTCATCGGATAGCCAATCATCTTTGTTTATCCAGCCAAAGCCTTCTCCTAATTGCACCACTGCTACCCCTTCGCTAAAATTGAGGACCCGATCATACATAAGAGGGACAACCGTTCCTCCAGCCTCATCAATAAAACCATACTTCCCATCAATGCTGACTTTGGCTAGTCCTTCTTGGAAGCTGTAAGCCTTATCGTAGCTTGCTTCGATTATGACATCTCCTGCCTCGTTTTGGTAGCCATATTTACCTGCCTCTTCAAATTTTTGTAGGGCCGCTACTCGCGGAACGTTCACCTCTATTAGTTGAATAAGGGTATCTGACTGCAAACTGTCTCCTTCCTGAGCAAAAATATTGAAGGTGGAAATCACGCTAAGGAGAAGCAAAAGGACGATTTTATAGGGCAGCTTCATGAAATCTTTGTTTGTAGCAAAATACCAATTTGCCTTCCTCCTACCAAAGTGAGAATTTTGTCGTTCTTTATACAAAACCAATCCTATGCGCAAAGCGATTTTTATCCTATTGATGACCGTAATTTGTCTACCTCCGGTGAACGCTCAGATTCAGGTCAAAGTTATGCATTACAATGTGCTCAACTTTGGCAATGCCTGCGGCGGTGTTACAGCTAGTCAAAAATACAATTGGTTAGAAACCATCATCAATCATTATCGCCCCGATATATTTACGGTAAATGAATTTAACCCCAATCAAGCCTATGCCAATGGGATCAAACAGCTATCCTTTTCCTATACTAATGCGGTTGCCAATGCAGACTTCACTAATCTTGCCAATTCCAATATAACTAATCAACTCTTTTACAATACCGATAAGTTTGGCTATGCCGGTGTAGAGGTTATCGGCGGAAACCTTCGAGATGTAAATGTCTACACCTTGTACCTCAAGCCAGAAATCACCCAAGTTGGCGAGGATACTACCTTTTTGTATTGTATCGTCGCTCACCTCAAAGCAGGGCAGGGGGGAAATAATGAGAGCCAGCGCAATACGGCTGCCGTCAATATTATGAACTGGGTAGCGAGCAATGGCGTAGATAAAAATATCCTACTCCTAGGAGATATGAATATCTATTTCCCCGCAGAGCCTGCCTTCCAAAGATTTGTAGCTAATTCTAATTCAGCCATCAGTTTTATTGATCCGATCAACAAAACTAATGATTGGAGTGGTCCTAATAATGCGATTGTACATACTCAATCTACTCGTACTAGCTCGACAGATTGTGGTTCAGGCGGTGGTATGGATGATCGTTTTGATATGATCTTGATTAGCCCTGCCATCAATGATGCTACTGATGGAATAAGCTATGTGCCCGATAGTTATGCGGCTTTTGGTAATGATGGTACAAATTATAATACAGAATTGGGTTGCGATGGGACACCAGTGCCGACCAGTGTCTGTGCTGCTCTTAAGCAAATGTCTGATCACCTGCCTGTAGTCTTAGAACTCAATCTCAGTCGTGCCGTCAATATCGAAGCCACCTTAATCCCCGGTCTCGAATTGGAATATGCACCTAATCCATTTGACCAGAATATCAAACTTGCCCTAGAAGTCGAGCAGCCTAAAAACGAAAACTGGACATTGAAATTAATCAATGCCCAGGGTCAAGTTATATATTATCGTTCGCTGGAGGCGAAATCCCAGGAAATAGACATCAATACTGTCAATCTTCCAGCTGGGATTTATCTGCTTAGCATCCAAAATGATCAAGGAGAAAGCCTGCAAAAGAAGCTACTCAAGCAATAAGCTTATTGAGTCTTAATGATCGCATCATGCTTCTCCGCAGCATTGTACTCTATTAGCATATCAGTAGCTTCTTGGTCTTCCATAAAAGGACCCATACGCACTCTGTATAGCGTCTTTCCTTTTCTGGGTAAGGGGTCGATGGCTACGTTTTCAGAGTAGTTCTTTTTGATGCGTTCAACTTCTTGCTCTGCATTTTTAAGACTGGAGTATACTCCAGTTTGGATGATGAGATTGCTGAGTGGTAGACTGATGATTGCTGGAGTCTCTTCTAAGACGCGCATGGTTTTAGGCTCTGCCATTTGATCATCTATCATCACCAATTGATCATCTACGAGGGAGATTTCTGTGATGGTCTCCTTCTCTTCTGTTTTCTTAGGTGTTTTATAGACTACGAGGTCAACTAATTCGGTAATCTCAAAGTCATCAAAACTTCCATTATAGCTGTCGCCGCTATTGTAGAAATCATACGATTCTGTTTGAGGGTAGGAGGTCGATTGAGTAGGGGCCTCTTCTACAAATTCGAATACAGGATAGTCACTGATTTCAATACTTTCATAGGGTTCTGGTGGAAAAGTCATACTCATGTCCGTCTCGGCCATATAGCGGTATGTCTCCAACATTTTAATAAAAGCCTGATCCCCCGTAAAACCCGTGAATCGATATAGCATCTTTCCTTCAGGTGAAAACAATACGATGGTTGGAAAAAGGATTACTTGGTAGCGGTCAATTAAATCTTCTGCTGCTGCGTTGAGATTGTCGATGGAAAACTCCATCGCCAAATAGTTGTTGGCGATATAATTGGCTAACTGAGGGTTGGTGTAGGTAAAGCGTTCTAAATTACGAGAAGGAATTCCTTCATCGTGAAAACTGAGTAAATAAGGTTTTTGCTCATGGTGAGCTTTGCTCTTAAGCTGCTCGAAAGAGCCATCATAAAATGCTACAATACCAGGGCCGGCGGTAGGGGATGCCAGCGTAAACAGAAAGCTGAGAGTGAATAAGATTACAGAGAAAAAGTTTCTCATTGCAGGTGTTCAGTTCGGTGCGGATAAATCCATAACCACAAAGGGGTTACAGCAGGTCTTGTTTTTAAGTCTAAAAAACGCGTAATGCTTAACTAGTTGCATCCAATTAAGTCGTTAAATTTGGAGTCATCAAATATGGTGAGACTGGCCTAACCAATAAATGTGTAAGATTTATTGTCCAGACGTTTAATAATTCAGGAAGGCTAATTTTTGTGATTATTCCTTACCTTTATGGAGTAAAAATTATTTATGCGCTCATTATTTGCCCTCAATCCTTATATCTGGAAATACAAAAAGCACCTCTTGCTTGGTATCCTCTTTGTAGCGCTTTCTAACCTATTTTCGATCTATCCAGCCCAAATTGTCCGAAATGCGATTAATATGGTTGGGGAAGTATTAAGCTTCTATAGAATATTTTCCGGCTTCGATATAGCCCATGATGTGGAATATATTTTGATTGAAAATTTGTTGCTGTTTGGAGGCTTAGTTGTGGCGATGGCGCTTATTCGCGGCGTTTTTCTCTTTTTCACCCGTCAAACCATCATTGTAATGTCTCGACTGATCGAGTACGATTTACATAATGACCTGTACGACCATTTCCAACAATTATCCCTTTCCTTTTATAGACGCAATCGCACTGGCGACCTGATGGCAAGGATTACTGAAGATGTCAGTAAGGTAAGAATGTACCTAGGGCCTGGTATCATGTATACTTTAAATACCATCACGCTCTTTGTTACTGTGGTTTCTACTATGCTTTGGGTCAATCCAGAATTGACGCTTTACGCATTGATCCCTTTGCCATTACTAAGTTATTTGATTTACCGAGTAGAGTCGATTATCCAAAAACGCAGTGAGCGTATACAGGCGCAGCTCTCTACTCTACAGACTTTTGCCCAGGAGCTATACTCTGGTATCAGGGTCGTCAAAGCCTATGTCAAGGAAAGGGCCAATATGATGCGCTTCGCCGCAGAATCTGATGAGTATAAAGATCGATCGATGAATTTAGCTCGTATCGACGCATTATTTTTCCCATTGGTAGTGCTTTTGGTAGGCTTTAGTGTGGTGCTTACTGTATGGATA
>CAZHOC010000705.1:0-3951 GCA_964534295.1 uncultured Bacteroidia bacterium
ACCGACCCAGTCATTGGCAAACATATCATCATTTTCGAGGCAAATCGCCACCCAGGCCGGTTGTACCCAAAGCTGCCAAGTCATCAGGGCATCATACATCCCATTGGCAGCGGCTACCACCTCTTCTGCATTAGAGAAATAATCTTTAGGCGCTTGGAAGGTATATACTTCTTCTTCCAGAAAATCGTCTTGGCAGGCCGTAATCGGCATTAACAGTAATAAGATCAGGATATATGTAAATCGATTCATGATAAGCTTGATTTGAGAGAAAATATTTACAAATCGGAGGTTTTTCCCCTTCGGAGGGGGATTAAGGGGGAGGAATCATGCTTGTAATTAAAACCCAAGATTCACCCCGACAGTAATAGTGCGAGACATTGGGTAGCTACCCAAGTCCACCCCTTTCATAGCAGAGCTACTAAAAGCACTCACCTCTGGGTCGTAACCAGTGTATTCGGTCAGGGTCCAAAGGTTGATCGCGTTTACATACAGCCTTGCTGAACTCAGCCATGTGATATTAGTCGCATCAAGATTGTAACCCAATTGTAGATTTTTGAGGCGTAGGTAAGAACCATCTTCGATAAAGCGATCTGAAAAACGGCTGTTACTATTGTTGAGATTGATCTGACGAAACTCATCCGTAGAGCCTTCTCCGTCCCAAGCCCTTTCATAAACAAAGCGCGGGATATTGCGGCGACCATCGAGATTGTCAAAGCGGATACGCAGGGTATTGATGATGTCCGCCCCCACCACACTTTGCAGCAGGAAGCTCAGATCAAATCCCTTCCACGAAAAAGCATTGCTCAAACCCCAGATATAGTCAGGATTGACATCTCCAATGACAGCTCGGTCTTCATCATTGATAGTCCCATCATTGTTAAGGTCAGCGTAACGAATTTGGCCCACGGCCGCATTGCTTTGCACATCGATAAAGTTGGCGACCTCTTCCTCGTTTTGGAAGATGCCATCCTCGACGAATCCATAGATAGAACCAATCGGTAAGCCTGGACGCTGGATAAAAGGAAAGACGGTCAAACCATTGCCTGCCCCGAGTCGATCCGCAAACTGCTCCTCCACATCGCCCAAATCGGTGATTTGATTGCGGTTAAAAGAGATATTACCACTGATGTTCCAAGTGAAGTCTCCATCGAGCGGGAAGCCGCCCAGTTCTAGCTCAAAGCCTTTGTTTTGGATAGTACCTGCATTGACCAAAGCATTGGTAAAGCCGGTATTGGGAGCAAGAGTGATATTTTGCAGGAGATCGGTCGTCTCTTTTTGGTAGTAGTTGAGAGTCGAATAAAAACGTCCCTGCCACATTTCATAATCGAGGCCTACGTTCCACTGTGTGGTAGTCTCCCAACGCAAGAAATCATTTTGTAAACGACCTAGGATCACCGCAGGCACCAGTTGATTATTAAAAGAGGTCGTAACCCCTTGAATGGTGGCTAGCGATTGGTAAGGACTAATGGCCTGATTACCGGACTGCCCATAGCTAGCCCGCAACTTGAGATTGGTGATGGCTTTGATGTTTTTGATAAAGTCTTCTTCGCTAATTCGCCAGGCCAAGGCAAAAGAGTAGAAGGGTGCCCACTTATTGTTGGCGGCAAATTTTGATGAGCCATCGTAGCGGAAAGTAGCGGTCGCCAAATAGCGGTCCATCAAAACGTAGTTGGCACGGCCAAGATAGGAGGCAAGTTTCCAAGTAGCAGTATTGGTGCGAGTGGGCACATGCGAAAGGCCGTTTTGCAAAGCAAAATAGGCCAATTGATCATCTGGAAAGTCTCGCGCTTCGTTGTTGATCCAGTAATCGCGATTGGTCTCGTAGGTAAATCCCGTTACCACATTGAGACGCGATACACCCCATTCCTTTTGATAGCGAAGGAGGTTTTCACTGACCAGATTGACAAATTCATTAGAAGAAACGACCGCCAAACCGTTGAGGCCAAAGCCTTCAGAAACCGTTCTAGGGTAGTAAGTATTGTTTTTACGATCGACATAATTTCCAGCTAGCCTAAAATCAGCACTCAAGCCAGCAAAAAGATCTACTTGCAGGTTGACCCCGCCGATAGCTCGGGTAAAATTGTGCGATTCAATCACCTCATCGGTATAGCGCAAAGGATTGGCTCCATATAGTTGGAAGAAGTTTGGATCTTCCAGTCGAGGATCATCTTGGCTTTCTCCGACTAGTCGAACGCTTCCATCGTCCTCGCGCACGAGGGGACGAATAGGGGAATAGTTGAGCACAGAGCGCACTATGCCACCAGCGGTTTGGGTAGTATTGGAGGAAGTCCTTACCAAGCTATTTTGTGAGCGCGTAATGGCTAAACTAGTCGTAACGCGTATTCTTTCATTCAGCTGATAGTTGAGATTGGTCCGAATCCCCCCTCTCGCAAAACCCGAACCTTTGATGACGCCTTCCTGATCTAGGTAGTTGAGCAAAATCGAGTAATTCCCTTTTTCGGTACCACCAGTAAAGCCCAATTGATAATCCTGTACGGCTGATTGTTGGAATACTTCAGATTGCCAATCCACTGCAGCAGCATCTCCCAAGGCCAAAACCTCTGCGGGGGTGATTTTTTGCGGGTTGGTGCTAGTATCCGGTGCCCAAGGCCAAGACTCCACCGATAGTCCGGCATTTTCATAGGCTTTGTTTTGGTAGGCCATAAACTCCGCTGCAGTCAACAACTCGATAGGATTGATTACCTGAGAGGTACCATAGGAAGCATTGAAAGTAACCTTGCCTTTGCCGCCAGCCCCTTTTTTGGTAGTAATCATGACTACACCATTCGCTCCGCGCGAACCATAAATGGCCGTAGCCGAAGCATCCTTTAAAATCTCAATGCTCTCAATATCAGAAGGCGACAAAGTCGCCAAGACATTGGTATTGGAGACTATACGATTATTAGGCTCCGAGGCCCCTAAGGCACCTTGGCCAGCGGCCGGATTAGTTACAGGAATACCATCGATGACATATAAGGGTTCATTGCCGCCAAGGATAGAGTTCGTGCCCCGAATTTCGATAGAGATCCCTGCGCCTGGCGCAGCATCGCCTTGGGTGACATGCACCCCAGCCACTCGCCCTTGAAGTCCTTGCTCCAAAGAAGTAATCGTCGTCTTGACCAAGTCGTCTGACTTAACCGAAGAAACTGATCCTGTCAGATCACTTTTCTTTACCGTACCATAGCCGACCACCACAACCTCTTCTAGGGTCGCTTGGTCGAGCAAAACAGTTATTGCCTGCCGATCGGCTATCACAATATCTTTGGCGGTGTAGCCAAAAAAGCTCACTCGCAAAGTATCGCCCATCTGGACGTTGATCTTAAACTCACCTTGTTGATTGCTAAGGGCTCCTTCTGTAGTACCGAGTCGTACCACACTGGCCCCGGGCAGGGCTTGCTCCTCATTGCTTGAGCGTACCGTACCATTTAGTTGAAAGCTCTGGGCCTGAATACTGCTTCCCGCCCATAGGGCAAAGAGCAAGCAAACCGCTCGCAATCCCAGCTTCGGGAAAGACTTAATCATAGTAGTAGATTTTTGAAGATTTGTCTGATCCAAGGTGGGTAAAAAGAGCAGAAGAGAAGGGCGGTGCTTTTTACAAATGAGGGGGGTATTTGTTACAAAAACCGTCAAATGTTACAAATACCCCCTGTTTTTGTACAGTTTCCCGCCCACCTCTCGGAAGTAGAGCCTCTACATTTGGATATAGGCTTTGGACGATATGTCTGAGGCCCACTAACCAAAAAATCTACTTCTAATGAAAAGAACTTCACTACTCTTAAGTGTATGCTTTTGCCTTTTTGCAATCGCAGCACAAGCCCAGTGTCCCGACACCTTAATCAGCAATGGTGGTTTTGAGATGGGCATGAGCGATTGGTGGACCTGGCACGGAGGTGATCAGGATGCCCACAGCTTTGAAATCAGCAATGATGCTTTTATGGGCGATTCGGCGGC
>CAZHOC010000706.1:0-3948 GCA_964534295.1 uncultured Bacteroidia bacterium
AGTGGGCTATTAGATGCGTTAGCAGAACACGACTTCCTGAAACGGATCTAATAGCCCACTTGTTTGCAATCTTTCTTGAGTAAAAGTGGGCTATTAGATGCGTTAGCAGAACACGACTTCCTGAAACGGATTTTGGAAGGAGAGTAAAAGAACCATTATGTCCCCGCTAGAATTAGAGAAGCACCGCCTTGATCGTTATGAAGCTTTTAGAGATCGTTATGATGTAACGGAATTTGAAAAGCTTGTGAAGCTTTATGAAATAGATGATCTGGAGTCATTTTTACCTCCCCAACCTAGCGAGTTTGAAAAGCAGATACTCAACCAATTGATTGGCACTATGGGTATGTCAGGCTATATGGATTATGTCAAATCCAACCATACCTTTGAGCTTATCATGCAGTGGCAAGAGTTGACCCAAAACCACGATTTGAATGCTTTTCAGCCTCGAATAGAATAAGAAAAGGATATAAGTATTTAACAATATCTTACCGCTTACCCAGAATTTGCTACCGCTTACTCAATGGGAGCTGTCATTTATTTACTGGTTGTTGCTAACAGGCATTAGGGGTTATAACTTTATAATAAGCAAAACCAGAACCCCTCGCACATAGAAATATCTTCACAACTTTGAAAACTCCATTTTTATGGGGGGAGGAAATCGTATCCCTGCCTGCAGCATTTGACTGCAGGCTTTCCTATTTTTGTAGATATGGTTTCGACACCTATTGGCATTTTTGACTCTGGTCTAGGGGGATTGACTATTTGGGGCGCTATCCGCGAACGATTACCCTTAGAATCTACGATCTACGTAGGCGACCAAGGACGTTGTCCTTACGGGCCTCGTTCCTCAGAGGAAATCCAAAGCTTCTCAGAGCAAATCACCCGCTTTTTGCTGGAAAAGAATTGTAAACTGATCGTCATTGCCTGTAATACCGCTACGGCAGCAGCCATTGCCTATCTGAGACAAAAATATAAGGTTCCCTTTGTTGGTTTAGAGCCGGCCATCAAACCAGCAGCCCTAGCCAGCAAAAGTGGAAAAATAGGCATTTTAGCGACAGAAGGCACCTTTGGAGGGCAACACTTCAAGCGTACTCAAGCACAATATGGCCAAGGCAAAGAATTCATTTTACAAGTAGGCCACGGCTTAGTTGCTGCGGTCGAAAATGGAGAATTGACCAGTCCTCCCACCCAAAAGTTGTTAGAAGGCTATCTCCAACCTATGCTGGAGGAAGGAGTTGATCAAATCGTATTGGGTTGTACCCACTACCCTCTATTACGGCCCCTAATGGAAGAGATTGTAAAGGGGCGGGCCGAGATATTAGATTCCTCCGAGGCAATTGCTAGAAGAGTAGAAGATATCCTCTCTCAATCGGACTTACTCAACTCTCAGCAGCCTTTGCGACACGAGTTTTATACCAGTGGCACCCATGAGTCATTTACTCAGCAACTTTACGATCTTATGAAAATCCAGCCCCAAGAAATATCAAAATCAGGCCTTTTGACGTTTTAAATCCAGAAAATAGCATGATTGATACCCGATCAGATTATTATTTTTTGTAGATTTATAACTCTAAGCGAGAACGACAGCAAACATGGATATTGGCTTTGTAATGGATATCATGATGGCAGTATTAGGCTTTGCCGCTGCTGCAGTGATTGGCGTTTATGCTTGGCGTATGTGGGCTAAGCCTGACACAGCCGAGCAAAATCCCTTGCCCAAGAACACTACTTCGCCAGCCCAAAAGGCTACTAATGGCGCAAGCAAAGTGGTTCCTATGAAGCCTGTAGTCCCCCCTACTCCTAAGGCAACTACCGTCCTCAAATCCGACGCACCTTATCTCAAGGCAATCAGGTTGCAGCTCAAATCTGAGAGCGAGCTACAATTGATTCTTCAAAACCAAAACGGGACCATCAACCTTGAAAAGGTAGAAGTAGGAGAAAACAATGAATTAGCAGTAGTTTTTGAGCCTTCCCTGACTCAAAAAGCCGCTCATGTATACGGCCCCCAGCAAGAAATTTCTCTTCATCTCAAGGGGGAGAAGGTCATCTTTAAGACCTATGAATTTTGGTTGTACTTCAAAAACAGTCAAGGTCAACGCTTTCGCCAACAGATCGCAGGACTCGGCAAAGAGTATCCGATTGTAGAAAAGGCACAAGCTGCTGGTTGGTAAAAGTTGACTTCGGATTCAATTCTCCGTCCAATATTGTGTATTCTTCTTCGTTAATCTGTATAACTCAAACCCTGAATTGGGCGCAACCTCGTTTTATGATTGATTGTCACTAAGATGATTGCGTCAATTTGCCCTTAACAACAAGAATCAAACACCTTAGCACATGAAGCAATTTTGCACTCTTTGTTCTTTGCTCTTTTTATGGGGCACAATCCCGCAGCTATACGCCCAAGCGGACTGTGCCAACGCTCAAGCCATCACTACAGGTGGCAATTTCACCGCCACTTTTGATAATACCGCCGACTTTTTAACTGCCTATAATGGAGGAACTCCTCCCAATAATGGCCAATACACATGTGCCGCCACCCCAGGTCTCGGAGACGTATGGTTTACCTATGCTCCTGGTGGTAGCAATCTTGTCCAAAATGATATCAGACTCCGCTTTAGTCCTAATTTCAACGGGACCTTCAATATTTTCGTCTTCTATTCAGAATCCTTTGAAGTTGGCGACCCTTGCGAGTTCCCAGGAGGTACTGTACTTACTGGCCTGACGCGCATTCAAGAATTTCGTTGTAATACTGCCATTAATGCTGGTGTAGGCAACGAATTGAACATTGATTATTATGGGCTTGACGGCTCAGGCCAATATTTCATTTTGGTAGAACGTGTGAGTGGGACAAGCGGTGGTGCTAACACCATGACCGTTTCACCGACCTTATTAGGGACGTGTCCAGCACCCGCAAATGATGCTTGTGCAAATCCAGCTGTATTGTCAGTTGGCAATGGGATTGACCCCGGATATAATACTCCTAATGTGGCGGCTTGGACAGACGCTATCAAAGGCACAAATGCTTGTGCTACCAAGGAACGCCTCTTCAACACCTGTACGACAGGCTTAGGAGGTTCACCTCCCACTCCTACAGAAGATCACTATGGGGCTCGTCTTTTTGGCAACTGCTTTTACACTGGGAACCTTGGAGATATAGGGGTGCTAGCCCTTGGGACCGTCAATCAGGCAGATGAGTTTTTGGAAAACACGGTTTACTTCCAGTTTACTATTCCAGGAGATGCTACCGCAACCACTTGGTACTTAAATATGGGTAGTAGTGGTTTTTGTTCGACTGCGCCGAACAATATGGCTGTGATGGTATTTAGTAATATTGATTGTAGCGATGCCAACAACTCAACCCGTATTGCGGTTCAAAAGATGAATGTATCGCCTACCTTACCTACCCCTTTACATACATTTACGCTTTTTGGGGTAACTCCGGGCAGCACCTATTATGTAGTGGTTGATGGTACACGAGGATCTCAATGTGATTTCTGTATGTTGCTCTCCACCAATATCGTCAACCCAGTATTGCCGGCAACGGTCGAAAACTTTGCCGGTTGGAATGAAGGCCGAAATAATGTTTTGAATTGGGAAACCAGCCTTGAAACGCAGCATGATTACTTCCAAATTGAGCGTAGTCTAGACGGTGAGAACTTCAGTGAAATCGGTTATGTCGCTGGTGTTGGAGAATCTAACTCTACTCAAGACTATAGCTTCGTAGATCCAAGCGCTCCTTTTGGTAAAGCTTTTTATCGCCTAGCTATCGTCGATATCAATGGGGGTAGTTATTATACCTCCACGATCGAAGTAACAAGGGACGATGCTACATTTGGTCTACATGAGGTTTTTCCGGTTCCGTTCCGGAACGAGTTGATCGTTAACTTCAGTACCGAAAGTGAGAAAGAGATGTTCATCCGTCTCTATGACATGCGAGGGAGAATGATC
>CAZHOC010000707.1:0-3943 GCA_964534295.1 uncultured Bacteroidia bacterium
TAAAAGCTGCTTCATAGACTAGCAAGGTGTCACAAAAGCAGAATATATTCCACTCATTTAAAATTACAATATTACATAATATACGATTTTGGATTAGGCATGTAAGCTTTAGCCATAGAGAGGGTCAAAAACAAAAAATCCGGCTAGCAGAGCTAGCCGGAAATCATTTTCTAGTTAATGGAACTAGTTGCCGCCGTCAGTAGCGTCTTCAACAGCTTCCTTTACTTCGTCAGCGGCTTCGCCAGCAGCTTCCATTGCATTGTCAGCAGCTTCTTCAACTGCTTCGCCTGCATTTTCCATTGCTTCGCCAGCTTTTTCTGCGGCATTTTCCATGGCGTCTCCTGCTTTATCAGCAGCATCTTCCATTGCGTCGCCAGCCTTTTCAGCGGCGTTCTCCATTTTGTCCATTGCCTTCTCAGCAGCAGTTTCTTCACCGCAACCGACAGCAACGAATGCTAGGACGAGTACCATCCCAAGCATGTGTAACCAGTTTGTTTTCATTTGATTAGGTATTAATTCTTTACAAAACTAAATATTATAATTTGATAATCGCAAATATTCGACTCAAAAAATAATAGGTGTTTCGGCAACAAAATCACCGAGTAATACGCCTCTGGCACATAAATGATGCCAGAAGATAGCTTTGAGACGGAATTATTTCTTGCGGGTAACTGCGTAATGCATTAATTCTCGCAAAGAGGTACGGGCGGGAGTGTCGGGAAAGGTATTTAAGATCGCTTCTGCTTCAGCAACGTACTCCAACATCACTTCACGGGAGTAGTCAATTCCACCATTATCATAGACAAAATCGATCACCTGACGCACTTTGGTGGGGTTTGTGTTATGATTTCGTATGATATTGATGATTTTCCGGCGTTCGTTCCACGAAGACTTATTGAGCACATGGATGAGCGGCAATGTCATCTTCTTTTCTTTGATGTCAATCGCACGAGGCTTACCCACATCTTGATCCCCATAATCAAAAAGATCGTCTTTGATCTGAAAAGCGATGCCCAGTTTCTCACCAAAGAGACGCATTTTCTCAATTTGATCAGGATCTTCAGTCGCGCTGGCGGCTCCAGTACGGCAGCAAGAGGCAAAAAGAGAGGCTGTTTTTTGACGAATGATCTCTAAATAGATGGGTTCGTCTATGTTAAGCTTGCGCGTTTTGTCCATTTGCAGCAACTCGCCCTCACTCATTTCCTTGACTGCTTCTGAGCTAATCTTGAGCAAAAGATAGTCTTCATGCTCCAAGGCCATCAAAAGGCCGCGAGAAAGCAAAAAGTCTCCCACTAAGACCGAAATCTTATTTTTCCATAAAGCATTAAGGGAGAAAAAGCCACGTCTTTTTTCAGAGTCATCTACGACATCGTCGTGAATCAGCGTAGCGGTATGCAATAGCTCCACCAAGGCTGCGCCCCGATAAGTAGAAGGATTGATGCCCCCGCAGATGTGAGCACTAAACAAAACCAGCATCGGTCGCATCTGCTTGCCCTTTCTTTTGATCAGGTATCGGGTGATACGATCAATCAACGCGACCTCACTTTTCATGGCCGAGCGAAAGTAGCGGTCAAAGTGGACCAACTCTTTGGCGATAGGAGCTTGAATATTTTTGAGTGTCTCACTCATATTTGATGCGTTCGGTCGAACCGGAAGATCCGGGGCAAAACATTCCCCCAAAAGTACAGTTTTCTTTTTTAGAATGTCGAATACGTAAGGAATCTAGTGAACTGACATCTAATCAGAAAAATTATGTACCTTACTTAGGCGTCATATACTAAGCCTAGCTTCAGATTCTCATTGTAGGGAAAGTCTCCTTAAAATTGTCATCTATACAGCATATTTCGGACATTCTCCGTCCTAACTTAAACCATATTAAGACCAGACGATCTCCTATATGAAATAACTGTACGCTGCAAGCTTTTGTTAACATTTTAACGCAATAATCTGCTTTTAGCATGAAGAGCCGCCTTCTTGCCCTTCTGGGTCTGTTCGCACTGCTTTTAGTCTGGCAAAACAGCCGAGCAACCCATATTGTTGGTGCTGAACTTTTTTACGAATGTCTCGACTCTACTAACTCAACCTATGAGTTAACCCTTAAGCTATATCGAGACTGTCAAAATGGACAAGCGCCATACGACCCCACAATCACCTTGTTTATATTCAATGGACAGACTGGATCCATCTTCCAGACCATTAGCGTACCCATACCGCCTCAAACACCACAAATTCAGGCGAACTTTTCCAATTGCTTTATCTCACCTCCGCAGCTTTGTGTGGAAGAAGGGATCTATAGCACCCAAATTACCTTACCGCCTTCCACTCAAGGCTATAATATTGCTTGGGCACGTTGCTGCCGCAACCAAGCCATCGACAACCTTACTGCTCCACTCAATGAAGGGGTAACGTTCTTGGCACAAGTACCTCCCTCCAGCTTGGCAAATTGTAACTCAATGCCAACCTTCACCCAGGTACCGCCGATCTTTTTATGCTCTAACGAATTATTTGCTTTCGATCACTCCGCCATTGACCCAGATGGAGACTCTCTCTCTTATGCCTTGACCAATCCTTATACAGGCACCAACTTTTCTGGCCTGGGCGCTGGCAACCCTAACTTCGGTGGCAACCAGCCTATTGTTGACCCTACGACTAACCCCATGGGTCCACCACCTTATAATAATGTCATTTTCTTGCCAGGCTTTAACTTCTTAGATCCTTTTGGCTCTGGCAACTTTACTATAGACGCGCAAACAGGTTTCATCACCGTTACGCCCAACCAAACCGGTATCTTCGTTTTCTCGATTTCCGTCTTTGAATGGCGCAATGGCCAGCTTCTCAGTGAGAACCGGCGTGATTTCCAGATTCACGTGCTCAACTGTTTGCCGCAAGGAGCCCCTCCAACCATCACCCATGATCTTACGGGTCTCAACTTCAATGGCGATACCATCTTCGTGGATGGAGGCGTGCCATTTTGTTATGACATAAGCATCCAAGATCCTGTGCCAAGCGATCAGGTTAACGGCTTTACCGTCAGTGCTGCCTTTGGTAATGGATTCTTCTTTCCTCCACCAGCTACTCTTACTGGTAGCGGTAGCAACCCCTTTATCGGTCAAGTCTGCTGGACGCCTTCTTGTAATTATGATGGGCAGACGATCCCGCTGGTGATAGGGGCCAACGACCCCGAAGATTGCGATAATGCCAATGTGGTATTTGATACTGTCTGGGTAGTGATTACGGTTCCACCGAACGCTCCTCCCACTATCACCACGGATTTGACAGGCCTCAATACCAATGGCGATACCATATTTATTCCCGCCACCAATAATTTCTGTTTCGATTTTAGTGTTACAGATCCCAATAATGGGGATATTCTTAATGCCTTCCCGATCAGTTCAATCTTTAATGATCCCAACGGACCGAGTTTCAATATTACCAGCAATAACCCGCTTATGGGCCAAGTCTGTTGGGAACCTGATTGTGCGCTGGAGGGGCAAGTAATCCCTCTTAGCATTGGGGCCATAGACAGTTCGGTCTGTAATTTTGGTTTGCCCACTCAGACCACGGTCTATATTAAGGTAGAAGTACCGCCCAATACACCACCGGGCATCACGACTGACCTTACAGGCAATATTTTCAGCAATGACACCATATTTGTCAATGCGCTCGAAAATCTCTGTTTTGATTTCACGGCTTTTGATCCAGATCTAGGGGATCAGCTCAGCTTCATAGGCGTGAGCCCTATATTTAATGGTCCCAATCCTCCAATTGTCAATACCACCGGCAACAATCCGCTCAGTGGTACCATCTGTTGGATTCCGGATTGTAGCTACGAAAATACCGTCGTAGAGCTCATTTTTGGCGCCGAGGACGAAGGCGTCTGCTCCAATATTGGGCAGATATTTGATACGGTTTATATCAGTGTTGCGGTTCCACCGAACGATGG
>CAZHOC010000708.1:0-3943 GCA_964534295.1 uncultured Bacteroidia bacterium
GTTGTTTTTCTCTACCCCTGATTGAGACACTTCTACCTCATTGACTTCATAGAGATAGACATCTTGCCCGCTTTGACAAGAAACCATCAGCAACGCAAAAGCCAGAAGGCTGATGCCGCCGATATTTTGCAATAGTTTGATGATAATTGCTCTCATAGTCCAAGGTATTCGTCAGTGGAAAGAATGCGTTTGAGTAAGTTTTCGTAATTCTGATCTTGTCGGTAGGCCACCGTTTCCAGGCTCATTTCTTGGGAGTTCGGGTCCCGAAACAAAAAGTCTTGGTAGATATTGATCACTTGCCCTTCGAAATAGTCATCAGAATCGAAGAAGAGATCAAGAAAGTCTTGTTTGTCGTAACCTTCTTTGCCAAAAACGATGACCGTAGCGCCATCCACCATAGCAGTGCTTGCCTCTAATTCTGCATCGGTAGGATAGCGACCGAGGAAATATTCAAACATGGCGAGCACAAAGTTTTGACTCCCCATATTGATCTGATCATAAAACAGATTGTTGACCATCCTCCTTTGCATCTCAATGCGCGTGAGAGAAGCGTTCAGCAAAGCTGAAGGCACCTCCTTGAGTTCTTGCATCCTATTGATCTCAAACTCTATCAGAGGATAGAATGGCTCGTATGCGGGTGAGTCAAGCAGAGCAGTATAGAAATAGATGTTTTGGGTGATTTCGAAAGTGTCCAGATTGAGCAAAATCTCCGACCTGGCGATATCATAGGTCCTTTGCAAATACTCTGGCTGACTGACAATTTGCTCGATCACCTCTTGTCTAGCCGCCTCAGAAACCTCTCCTTGCTCGAGTTTGGTTTTGGCCGCAAATGCTTCAATATCAGTTGGCTTTCGCCCCAAAAGCGTGATATAAAGCTTATTGATGTAATTTTCTTGCAAGACTTGGGGTACACTCAAATCAGGCGGAGCCGTGTTGTCGGGTACAATCACAAGCTCGCCTTCTGGTCGACAGGCGACTAAAAAACAGAGTGCAAGCCAAATGAAGCCTCTAGTAGTAAGTTTCATGCTGCTTATTTTTGCCATAGACAATTCGTAGTGCGGATGGTTTAATCAAGGCTTGACGGGAGGTATTTCAAAGACGAAAATTTCCCCCTTCCATCATGCAGACAGCTCAAAACCTTTACCCCCCTATCTCAGGTAATAATTTTTTTTATTCGGTATATTTGATGGGCGCAACAAGTGATTAGAGATGAAGGAAGAATCGATTAGACAAGAAACGGAACTGGAAGACGCGATTGAAGAAGCTGAGGCACTTGAAGAATCGGTTCCTGAGCAAGGAGGAGGTGCAGAGCTTTCGGAAGAACAAAAGGATAACGACTTAGGCTTTGGTCGTAGTATCAGTCGCGATAATGCTCGCCTAATTAATAAAGACGGTACTTTTAATGTCAGGAAGATCAATGTCGGTCTGAGGGCAATCAATCCTTATTTGCTCCTGGTTTCTATGCCCTGGTGGAAATTCAACCTCCTGATCATAGGGGCATATACGGCCCTCAATGTCTTATTTGCCCTGGTTTATGTGGCCGTAGGAATTGAGCATTTAGGAGGCGATCCAACAGAGGGCTTCCTCTCCCAGTTTGCCATGGGTTTTTATTTTAGCGTCCAGACCTTTACTACGGTGGGATACGGGGCGATTAGTCCTATGGGACATCTGACTAGTTTGATCTCCAGTTTTGAGGCTTTGATTGGCTTGTTGGCCTTTGCATTGGCGACTGGTCTTCTTTTTGGTCGCTTCGCGCAACCCTCAGCCAAAATCCAGTTTAGTCCCCAAATGGTAATGGCACCTTATGGAGACATAAATGGCTTGATGTTTCGCATTGTCAATCGGAGGAGCAATCAACTGATTGACTTGAGTGTAAAAGTCGCTTTGATGATGTATGAGCTAGAGGAAGGGGTTGAAAAGATGAAGTTTTATAATCTGGAACTAGAACGGAATCATGTCGATCTATTTCCCCTTACCTGGACCATTGTCCATCCTGTAGACAAGGAAAGCCCCTTATACCACCTTGATGCAGATACGCTAGAAATGCGTAATGCCGAATTTATGATTATCATTTCTGGCTATGATGATACCTTTGCCCAAATGGTGCATCAGCGTACTTCTTACAAATGCTCCGACATTATTTGGGGGGCGAAATTTGTCAGAGCCTTCCATACAGACGAAAACGGCCAGTCTATAGTCGATATCGACAAGATCGGAATTTGCGAGTATGCTGAGCTGAAAAAGTACTAGTTAGCCTAAAGCTGCCACCAGTTTAACTGCGGCAATGGGGCTTCAATGGTAGTTTTCTCTTTGGTGACTGGGTGATTGAAGATCAGCTTTTGGGCAAATAGGCAGATTGATTTATCGGGATTGAAGCTCGTCTTACCATACTTGACATCTCCTCTTATCGTACAGCCAATACTTGCCAATTGGACCCTGATTTGGTGGCGGCGACCGGTTTTGGGTTGGACTTCTATTAGGGCCTTCGCGTTCGCGGAACGCATAAGTCTGTAATCCAAACTAGCAGGTTTACTGTGAGCTACCTCTTTGCGATAAGCGCGCATGATATTTTTACCCCCCAGTTTCTTGAGGTGGTGCTTGAGCGTTCCCACAGGGGGATTGGGCACATTCTCGGTCAAAGCTACATAGACTTTTTGGATCGCTCGGCTTTGAAACTGCTGAGACATGCGGCTAGCCGCTTTGGAGGTTTTGGCCAATAATAAGATGCCACCAGTGGGACGATCGAGCCGATGGAGTAGGGCTAAGTAGACATTTCCAGGCTTATTGTATGTAATCCGGATGTATTCTTTGACCCACTCAAAGACACTTTGATCGCCAGTTTCATCTCCTTGGGAGAGCATCCCGAAGGGTTTATTTACCGCAATCAGGTGGTTATCTTCATAAACAATGCTTGGCTCAATAGGCTTCATTTTCGTTCGGGAAGTCGCGGCTTTTTACATCATTTATATATTGCTGCACTGCTTCGGTCATGACCTCAAATAGGTTGGCGTAACGACGCAGGAAGCGAGGACTGAAATCCTTATTGATGCCCATCATGTCATGAGTAACCAATACTTGGCCATCGCATCCACCGCCTGCACCAATACCAATGGTCGGGACCTTGAGCTGTTTGCTAACCTGAGCAGCCAACTCTTGCGGGATCTTTTCGATCACAATGCCAAACACTCCTGCCCTTTCTAGGGCAATAGAATCTTCTAATAAACGGCTTGCCTCGGTGGGGTCTTTGGCCCTGACTGTATAAGTACCGTATTTGTAAATAGATTGCGGCATAAGCCCTAAATGGCCCATTACGGGTATTCCTGCGCTGACGATGCGTTTGACGGAGTCTACAATAAATGCTCCCCCTTCCATCTTGATAGAGTGTGCACCAGACTCCTTCATAATCCGTATAGCACTCTTGAGCGCCATCTTTGAATCACCTTGATAATTACCAAAAGGAAGGTCTACCACAACCAAGGATCTTTGCACTGCTCTGACTACCGCACTGGCATGATCAATCATCTGATCTAAAGTAATTGGTAGGGTAGTTTCGTGTCCATGTATCACATTAGAGGCGGAGTCGCCCACTAATATTACATCGATCCCAGCATGATCCAAGATTTTAGCCATACTGTAATCATATGCGGTCAGCATGGAAATCGGTACGCCTGCTTCCTTCATGGAGCGCAAAACATGTGTGGTAATGCGCTTAACTTCTTTCTTCGCGGTAGACATTTGAGTACTTTTGTTCGTTAAAGTAATCCGTGATTCAAAATGAATTAGGCAAATTTAGTCTTTTAAGTTCATATTCGCGTAATCATCCGTAAGGACCAGAAATTATATGAAACTATCCTTCTTATCTGTTAGCTGTTTTTTATTGATTGGGTTAGGATTGCTAAGTTCCTGCTCTACTGAGGTCAAACTCAATGCAGAACCCAAAGAT
>CAZHOC010000709.1:0-3935 GCA_964534295.1 uncultured Bacteroidia bacterium
CGATTCCAGTATTTCAGCGGGCATTAGGCGGTGCTGACTCTCTAGAGCAGGTGGCTTCTTATTATCTGGGCTTTTGCTATCTGGAAGAAAAAGATGAGCCTAATGCGCGTTTTGCCTTCAAAAAAGCCAGTGAGCAACAAGAAAATCCTAAGATTACAGAGGACGCATTATATCAATATGCGCGTTTGAGCTTTGCCACGGAAAACTATTCTGATGCCATTACTTCCATGCGTCAGTTAACTAAGAATTATCCGGACGCTCCTTATATAGAGGAAATTCAGGCCATGATTGGTGAGGCCTTCTTATATACTCGTAATTATCCGGAATCAATCAAGTACTTCGAGTCTATCCCTCGTCGTAGTAACCGCGTCCGTCAGGCTTATCAGCAAGTATGCTATTACTTTGGCTTAGAGGCTTTCGAGAGAGCAGCCTTTAATATCGCGGAGACCAACTTCCGTAAAGCGATCGACAATAGCTATGATGATGACATGGCTTTGAGTGCTCGTTTTTGGTTAGGTGAATCAAAGTTTAGAGACGGCAAGTTCACTGAGGCCATCAGTCAGTATAATGCATTTTTGGCAGATCGTAATTCAAGTAAAAATGAATTTTACGCACGTGCCTTTTACGGTTTGGGTTGGTCTAACTTCAAACTAAAGAAGTACCCAGAGGCTCTTAAAGGCTTTGAGGATTTCATCGCCAAAGGAGGCCGTAACAATGATAAAAATCTCGTAGTGGACGCTTATCTCCGGGCAGGAGACAGTGAGTTCCTGCGTCGTCGCTATGATGCGGCTAATCGCTATTATCAACGAGTGATTGACTTCCGCTATACTTTCCGTGATTATGCGCTCTACCAAATTGGTGAAAGTAATTATCGTCAAGCCAAGTATACCGCCTCGACCCAGAGCTTTGCGAAGCTAATAGAAAACTTTAAACGCTCTGAACTAAGAGATAATGCCTTAGATCGTATCTCCGAGATTTACCTCACCTGGTTAAATAATGAGGCACAAGCATCAAAATATGCCAAGATGCTGGTACAAGATTATCCACGCAGCCCCTTGGCCGCAGGTGCTTACAACCGTCTGGCCATTGCAGCCTTTAATGCTGGCGACGCTAATGGTGCCATCGGCTACTTTAAGAAGGTACTTCAAGATTACTCTTCGGATAAGGACAACGCTCAGATCGCCTTGGAAAACCTTAGCGCTCTGCTAGATCCAGCGGATTTCGACAAGGTGTTCCGGGACTACCGGAACTCTAACCCGGACTTGGACAATAATGTAGCTTCGATTGCCTTCAATACTGGTAAGGATCGTTTCTTTACTGGCAACTATCCGTCCGCTATTGAGCAGTTTAGCACTTATATCAAAGACTTTAAAGGAGGTCAGGATTATCTTGAATCGCTCCTCTTTAGAGCCCGTTCTTATCGGGAGTTGGGGCAGTATTCCAATGCACTTAAGGATTTCCAAAGCATTTATTCTACGCCTGCGACGAACGCTTTTACCTCCCAAGCTTTGCTGGAGGCAGGCGATATTCGTTACGAGCAACGTGAGTTCTTGAGTAGTTTGAAGCTCTTCGAGCAACTCTATGACGTATCCGGCAAAACGCAAAACCGTGTACAAGCGCTCTTCGGTCAAGCGAAGAATCGCAAGGCCATGGAAGACTATCAGGAGGCGATCAACGACCTCAATAAGATTGTATCCAACAATGAGGTAGCGGTTTACTCACGAACCCAAGCACGTGTTGAGATCGGCAACTGTCAATACTTAGCCGGTGCCCTTAATCAGGCGATGGCCACTTTTGGGGAAGTAGAAAAAGACTTCAAAAACGAATTTGGGGCAGAAAGTCAGTATATGATCGTACGCATCTTTTACGACCAAGGTATCAACCTAAAAGTATCAGGTGATGATGTTGGCGCTCGCGCTCAGTTTGAGCAAGCAAAGACTGCCGGTCTGTATCAGCGTAACACCTACCCTACTTTCAACCTCTGGAATGCAAGAACTTTCCTCTATGTAGCAGAAGTAAATTACGAGCTAGGAGAGACCTTCCAGG
Source organism: uncultured Bacteroidia bacterium (assembly GCA_964534295.1). GTDB lineage: Bacteria > Bacteroidota > Bacteroidia > J057 > J057 > JBCAWW01. Next base: position 2,047 of record CAZHOC010000709.1, read on the forward strand.
CCATAGGTGTTTTGGAGAGTTTGATCAATGAAGCCCCTTTTGATGATATCAAACAGCAAGCTCAAACCCGACTTGATGAAATTCGTGCCGAAGAGGCAGCCAATGACCCCTCAAACGGAGGTGAATAATTAGTTGAATTTATGAATTGTTGATCCAAGCAATCATTACAAACTCAACAATTCAATCCTTCTATCAATCAACAAATCAAAAAATGAAGTCTTCCTTATATATCAGCACATTTTTGGTCATGATCCTCAGTTTTCAATGGGGAATTGCCCAACCTCCTACTAATGATCCTTTGGCGGGAAAAGACACAATCTTGCTCGAGAATGAAAGAATAGAAGATGTAATTGATAGTGAAAAGCCTTTCATCAAACCTCCTTACCAAGATCTCAAAAAAGGAGATCAAGCGCCCATACAGTTTCGTTCTCAAGATTTTTATGTGGAGACGGACTTCAATCCTACTCCTCCAGATATTACCCCCCTTGCCAAGGAACGCTTAGACAAGGCCAAGAATAGCTATATCAAATTGGGGATTGGGCGTTTTTTGACCCCCGTCGGGGAACTCTACCTCAACAACGGACGCAAAAAAGACACAGACTTTGGCCTTAGATTGAAGCATATTTCAGCTTATGACGACAAGCTGCCGCTGCGTGAATTTAGCCGGACACAAGGCACCTTACAAGCCAGTCAGATTAGCAAGGATTATACTTTGAGTGGCAAGGTACACTTCTATAATACTGGTTATTGGACTGCCTATAATGACTCAACTGTCAACGATACCAGTGGTGGTGCGATAGGACCAGAAGGATTTCGGGATAGCCTACGTATGGGTTTCACTCGCTTTGATACGCAAATCCGCCTAAAGAGCAATTCTACCTCTCGTTCTGAGCTTCACTTTGATTCTGGTATTGGTCTAAAAGTCTATGGCGACAGACGTGACAATAGTGAATTTCATCTCAGTCTCTTCCCCGGTGTGGGTTATGATATCACGGAAAACTTTAGTGGTGATCTAGAATCCGAAATTACCTATATCCGTGGTCGCATTGATGATGTTGGCGCTAACCGTTTCTTCCTTGACGCGGCCCCAATCATTAGCTTCAATAATGGGATCCACAGTGTCAGAGCAGGGATTCGCTTCAACTACTTTTCTACCAATGCAGATACTGCCAGTGGGACCAACTTCCTTGGACCAGTAATCGAAGGTCGCTTTGCGATAATTCCTGAGCAGTTTGCTGTTGTAGCCGGCTTTACCTCAGGGATGATCAACAACACCTATTACGATATGATCTTTATCAATCCTTATCTAAACCGTGCTGTTGATATCAAACCGAGTATCGAAAAGATGAATATTTTTGCTGGGATCGAAGGAAACATCAGCGACCAATTTGACTTCGCCGCAAGGGTATATTATCGCCAAGTCGAGAACCAATTGATGTTCATACCGACCTTAGAAGACTACACTTTTGTGACTGTCTACGATAGTCTACTAAAAAATACAGGAGTGCATCTAGAATTGAACTATGATCTGAACGAGCAGATCCGCGCTGGTGGCTCATTTAACTTCAATGTGTTCAATACGACTACATTTGAGAGCTTTTTCAACGCCTCCCCTGTACGTTTAGATGTCTATGGACGCTACACTTGGGACGAAAAATTAAGATTACAGGCCGATCTCACCTATTTTGGTCGTGCATTGACCGCGGAGAGTGAAGAATCTTTCTTTTTCCGCAGCCCATTTTTTGGCGTAGCCGTAGGAGCTGACTACCAAATTGTAGAGCAATTTTCTGCTTTTGCCAAGGTTACTAATTTGGTTGGCACTCAGTTTCAACGCTGGTATCAATACCCAGAACGTGGTATTGACTTTAGAGTCGGAGTCACCTTATCTT
>CAZHOC010000710.1:0-3934 GCA_964534295.1 uncultured Bacteroidia bacterium
TTCGGTTTCAGCGACGACGGTAAAGCCCGCTAGCACGGAACGCGCAAATGCTTCGGCTACCGATCGACGTTCCATTTGGTTTTGACTGACGGCCCTGTAATCATAATTGGGTTGCACCATCAAAACTTTGGGGCCGACGCGCTCAAAAAAAACCACCCGCTCGCGGCCAAGTTGGCCTCGGTCGAGACCGATATCATTAGAGCCGACGCCTGCGGCGAGAGAGTTGACGTATAAAAACTCAGTATCCCAACGATTGATTTCTAACCAAATTTTGCCTGTACTCTCCTCCCAATAAAAAGGAAAGTAGCCCTCAAAGGCTTGCATGCCTTCGGTCTTAGATTCGATGGTGGGTAAGGGTTCGGCGAAGCCGAAGCTAAAAATGAAGACGAAAACAGAAGCTAGCAATACTCTCATAGGTCAAGAATTGGATTCAGGAAGCAGAATTTACGGATAAATATCGAAGCTCCCTGCTTTCTCAATCCACTATGAGCAATCGATGCCAATAAATTTCGGATGAGCGTTCTGGGACAGAAAGCCTTACTAGATATATCCCTGGTAAAAGGTCTGCTAAGGAAAGCTCATGTGGTAAATCTCCTATGAGTTCTCTCGCCATTTGTTGCTTACCCTGCATATCAAAAAGGGCAAGTTCTATCGAGAACCCTTCTGGATCGGGCGCAAGCTTGAAATAGTCTTGCGCAGGGTTAGGATAGGGAAACAGCGAGTCCGGAAAGACAATGGGCGGCGGCGGAGGGGGGGTAGTGTCTTTAGGGGCAATAAACATCTCATCAAATTGGCCACATGACACACCTGCTAGGGTAAATGCGCTCAGCTTATGGGTTTGCGAGCGTTTAAATTCGCCGTCTATCTTAAAGATTAGGTCGTCTGAGGCAGAGGATTGATATTGTCCCAATCCAACTGAGTGAGTTAAACGTCCTTTCCATTCGCTTGATTGTAGCCAGCCAAAAAAATCTACCTGATCACAACTATCTTCATCTAAGGCACATCTCGAATAAATAAGTCTCATCTGACGGGCAAGCTTTATTTGGTTGCAAACTTCGATATTCTCATAGGTAAGCTGACCGACTAAAATATATGGAGGTTCCCCCCCTCCCGCACTTTCAAAGGGCATTTCTACTGCTTCATGTGGATATACATTTTCGAGATCAGGAACCATCACATCGTTCCAAGTCCCTATGGTTTCAAATGGGAAAACATGGGCAACTAATAATTCTTCCCAAATCGTGTCAGTATCAGTACCTAGATATTCGAAGAATTCCCGATACTCGTAGCGCCGATGTTTTTGTCGAGTTTTCCGAATTAGATCATAAGCGATACGTCCATCGGTACGATGAATACTATCTAAAATGATATAGCGTTCAATTGTCCCTAAGGAGTCAGTAAAGCCTTCTCTATAGGGATAGTAACCCGAAACTTGGTATGCCCAAGTAGTATGTTCAAAACTATCTCCAATGGAAAAATTGTAGAAATCCTTATAAGTAGGAAACTGAAAGCCTTTTTCAGCGCCATTGATGCCGATCTGGCGGTAGTAGGTATTTTGGTTATAGCCCTTCGGGTAACGCAACATCCCATAGCTTTTGCTTTGCTCAATCGTATCTCCCGAGGAGAGAAAAAGCTGACGCACAGAGTCCAGATCGCCATACACATCTCTCGCCAACATATTGACAGAGTCTACACTTACTCCTGCAGTACTATCTAACAACCAAGCGTTCGCCGGAGGCGGTAAAATCACCAAAGAACTCGGATCGAAAAACCAAAAGCTCCCATCCGGGCGATTTTGAAAGCGTTTTTGTAGAAATAATGGCCGATTTTGATACCAACCAGAGTCAGTTCGAGCGATAATTGGGTGCAAAAAGCTCAGATTTTGCTGCTGACTATCTACTCGGATCGTATAGGCATCATGGTCGGGAGTTTCATTGCCGCTAGAGTCGTGGATGATATAATGATAATGCCAGTCAGGATTGACGATTGTCCAATTTTGAGCATGAAGTGAGGGGGCGGCCAGAAGGCTCGTTAGGCAAAGCAAAGTAATGGTGCGCATGCTGGTAGTTTTCAAAATCCACGGAGCTAGATGCAAGATCGTTGGGTTGGCTGAAAATTTCTGATTATGTACTAATCTGGATCACTTGTTAGTTCTGACTTTCTGCTCTATACTTGCAATTGATATGGAAGAATTTAGCAAAACCCCCGTCATGATCATCGGCACGGAAGCCGAAGGTCGTATCGCCTTGGACATTGCCAATAGCTTGGATGTAACGGTCTTTGGTTTTTTGACAGATGAGCCCGAGGAGTTGAATAAACAGCTTAATGACGTTTTGATCGTAGCGGAGTTAGGAGGCAAAGACTCCAACACCTTGATGGAAGACCCAAATATCAAGCTAGTGCTGGCGATGCGTGAAATAAAAGACCGCATCGAAACGGTTAGTTCGGTGGCTTCTTTCGAAAAAGAATGGGTCAACCTTTTTCATCCAAATGTAGAAGTTTCGCCCTATGCTAAGCTCGGTCGTGGTAACTTAATCTCTGCCGGGACACTCCTCAAAGCCAACGTGATGTTTGGGAGTTTCAATCAAGTAGGTAGTTACGTAATCGTAGAACCTGATGTGGAGATAGGGGATTATTGTAATATTCAAAGTGGGGTGAAGATCGGGCGAGGCGCTTTGATCGCCGAAGGGGTAACCATCGGTACGGGAGCGATTATTTATCCCGGCGTACGCTTGGGAGCTGGATCTACCGTAGGGCCAGGCTCAGTCGTATTGCAAGACGTCCCGGATCGCGAGCAAGTCTTTGGCAATCCTGCCCAGGCAGTATGATCAAAGCTGATCAATCTGAAATAAGAAAAGGCCCGATGATTCATCGGGCCTTTTTGTTTTCGGATTTAGCGCAAAGAGATCACCTTTGCGCCGCTCGATCTCAGTCTGGTTTGGACCAAGGCGAGCATTAGGATTATTAATTAAGATACCGGTACGCCGGTCAATTCTTTCACTTTTTCGATGATGGCATTCTTATCGTAGCCACATTCTGCCCATAGCTCTGCTTGGGTACCGTGCTCGATAAAGCGGTCTGGCACACCGAGGCGAACAACTTTGGCGCTGTAGCCATGATCGGCCATAAATTCTAGCACTGCAGAACCAAAGCCTCCCATGATACAACCATCTTCGACGGTGATGACTTTATCATATTTGCTGAAGACTTCATGCAGCATCTCCTCATCGATCGGCTTAACAAAGCGCATATCGTAATGAGCAGGATGTAGATTGTGGGCAGCGAGTTCGCCAAGGGCGGCCTGAGCAAAATTACCCGGATGACCTACGGTCAGAATCGCTACGTCTTCGCCATCGTTCATCTTACGGCCTTTGCCGACTTCGATGAGCTCTAGCGGAGTTCTCCATTCTGGCATCACGCCTTGACCACGTGGGTAGCGGATAGAAAAGGCCCCTTTGCCCCACTTGGTGGCAGTAAACATGATGTTGCGAAGCTCTGACTCGTTCATCGGCGCTGAAACCACCATCTCTGGGATACAGCGGAAGTAAGCCAAATCGAAGGCACCGTGGTGTGTAGGTCCATCAGCACCGGCGAGGCCACCGCGATCGAGACAGAAGATTACGTTTAGTTTTTGCAAAGCCACATCATGAATCACCTGATCGTAGGCGCGTTGCATGAAGGTGGAGTAGATATTACAAAAGGGTACCAAGCCTTGAGTCGCTAAGCCCGCCGAAAAGGTAACGGCATGTTGTTCGGCGATGCCGACATCAAAAGCGCGATCCGGCATCTCTTTGAGCATATACTTCAAGCTACAACCACTTGGCATAGCTGGAGTAACCCCCATGATACGATCGTCTTCCTTCGCGAGCTCGATGATAGTATGGCCAAATACATCTTGATATTTGGGCGGTTGAGGCTCAGTAGGGACTGATTT
>CAZHOC010000711.1:0-3928 GCA_964534295.1 uncultured Bacteroidia bacterium
AAGGCCTAAGATCGCTCCTTTTGCCGCAGCATAGCCAGAAGTATCTCCCTGACCCGTTTGGGCTACTTTGGAGGCGATATTGACGATAGCGCCTTTAGCCTCTGCGAGGAACGATCGGCCGTAATGCACCAGGTCATAAACGTGGTGGAGGTTGATCTCGAGAGAGCGTCTAAAAGCTTCCGGTCCTTTCTCTAAACTAGCCCCATCATTGATGCCCGCATTGTTGACGATTCCATCGAGGCGTCCGTATTTGGCGATGGTTTCCTCGATGACTTTTTTGCTATTGGGGGCAGGACCTAGTTCTAGGATGATGGCGTGTGCTTCTTGACCCGCTGCGCGGAACGCTTCTATCATTTTTTCTGTAAGAGGGCGATCCAAGGTGGCAATAACGGGTATGCCTCCTTCCTCGGCGATATTTTTACTGATGGCTGCACCGATACCACTAGAGCCACCCGTTACGATAAATACTTTTCCAGCGAGTCCTAAGTCCATTTTATAAGCGATAAAAGTCTACGGCATTTTGTCCTAAGATGGCTGCTTGTTCGTCTGTGCTTAGTTTGGCGATAAATTGCCTCACGGCATTGTAGCCTGCTTCATAAGCTCCTGCCAACAGACAAACCGGCCAATCAGAGCCATAGAGCAGTCGTTTAGCCCCAAAGGTCTCCATGACGCAAGTCATATAAGGCTCTAATTGCTCATAGGTCCAAGCCTGCCAATCTGCTTCGGTGAGCATGCCTGAAAGCTTACAGTATACGTTTTGGCGTTCGCCGAAGGCGTGCATCAAAGTCGCCCAACCATCATAAAAGCCATCCTTAATATAAGGCTTTGCAATATGATCTATGACAAATCTTTGCTGGGGGAAGCGTCGAGTCAGTTCTAGGGCCGCTCCTAATTGATGCGGGAAGATTAAAATATCGTAGCTGAGCTTATGCTTTTGGAGTTGGGCGATGCCCTTAAGGAAATCCTCTCGCAACAAAAAGTTGACGTCAGGCTCTGCTTGTACCACATGGCGAAAACCTACCAATTTCTTTGCTTCGGCATAATGGGCTAAGCGTTCGGCGAGCCGAGAAGAACGAAGATCGACCCAGCCAACCACGCCTTTGATAAAATCATGCTGTTCGGCAAGCGAAAGTAAGAAGTCAGTTTCTGCCTCACTTTGATCTGCTTGTACAGCCACACAGCCATCAATATCGTGAGCTTGAAATATGGGCCAGAGGTCTTCCGGGAGAAAATCCCGACGGATAAGAGACATATTATTTTCGATCCAGGCATGTTTCTCCGGATCGTATTGCCAAAAGTGCTGATGAGCGTCTATCTTCATAGGTTTCAAGATAGCAGAAGCAGGGATTTAAGCATGCTACTCTGCCACATAATTATAGCACAAATTCAATTCGATGAGCTGGATCAAGCAAATATCTTACGAAAAAGCTACGGGCAAGCTGCGTCAACTCTACGACCGCATCAAGGGCCCAGACAATAATGTCGACAATGTCATGTTGGTACACAGCCTCAGACCACACACCATGGTAGGACATATGCACCTTTACAAAAACGTGCTGCATCATCGGGACAATCAACTGCCGCGTTGGTACATGGAATTGCTGGGCGTATACGTAAGCAAGCTCAATCAATGTGATTATTGCTTTGACCACCATAGAGCTGGTTTTAAACGCTTTTTGGGAGATGAGCCTAGAGCGGAAAAAATTATGCAAGCATTAGAGGCGCCTCAAGCCTCAGAGGTCTTTAGTGAAAGAGAGAAAGCAGGGCTCAATTATGCCTATCAGCTCACGCGTTCTCCGCAGGAGTTGGATAAAAAAAGCATTAGCGCATTGCAAAAGGCTGGCTTTTCGGACGGAGAAATCGTAGAATTGAATCAAGTGGTCAGCTATTTTAATTATGCCAATCGGACGGTACTGGGGCTAGGCGTTTCGATTGAAGGAGATATCATCGGATTATCTCCCAGCGATATTACAGATAGCGAAAATTGGTCTCACAATTATGGTCCCTCAAAATAATCACTCAAAAATCATGAAAAGGACACTTTTAACTCTTCTTCCTCTATTACTAATAGGTGGAATTTGTTTATTGCTACTACCCGCTTGTGCAGAGGCTACAGCAGGAGAAAAAACAGAGATGACTGAAGTTGAATTGCCAAGCTTAGAAGGCAAAAAGGTCTTGATGGTATACGGGGGCTGGGAAGGCCATAAGCCCAAAGAGTACACCGAAAAAGTAGCAAAGTGGCTGGTAGAAGCCGGAGCTGAGGTTATAAGCTCTGATTCTTTAGGTATTTATAAAGATTCGGCTCTCATGAGCACAATTGATGTTATTGTGCCTTCTTGGACCATGGGACAAATCAGTAAGGAAGCCTCAGCCGGTTTGTTGAAAGCCATCAAAAGTGGTACTGGGATAGCTGGCGCTCATGGCGGTATGGGGGATTCTTTCCGCAACAATACCGAATACCAATATATGGTAGGTGGCCAATGGGTCTCTCATCCGGGAGGACAAATCCAGCATGAAGTAAATATTATCGACCAAACAGACCCGGTGGTAGCCGGAATTCAGGACTTTAGTCTCAAAACGGAGCAATATTATATGCTGGTTGATCCGAACGTAAAAATGTTGGCCTCGACTCGCTTTAGTGGAGAACACCATAGCTGGATAGAGGGAGCAGTAATGCCGGTTGTATGGAAGAAGTATTATGGCGAAGGCCGTGTCTTTTATATCTCTTTGGGCCATGCACCTGAGGTATTTGATGTGGCTGAAGCCAAGGAAATCCTAATGCGAGGCATTCGTTGGGCCAGTGGGAGTAAATACCTGCCAAAGGAAAGTTGGGTAAGTCCAGTTTACGCCCAATAAGCGATTCCTCAGTATTACAATTTTTTCTACTGCACTGATTAGGAGAAACTTACGGCACTTGTGCAAAATCTAGCACGAGTGCCGTATTCTTTTTCCCAAAGTCAATATTCTCATCATTTTTGCTTTGGTAGATTAATCAGACATTACTAGTATCGGATATTATCCATTCGGGAATTGAGAAAATCAGCTTCACGGTGGATAAGTCAGGCTCTAGGCGGGAATTCCCCTTGTTTATCCACAATTAGGGGTATGCAGCCCTGTCTAGGATTGGTTCTGGCTTTATTTTTGAAGAAACAACAATGGATAAGTCTTTTTATGGGAGGAAAGATACTATTATTGGCTTGTCAGGATGACGGTATTGGGGCCGCCACATTAGGATACGGAGACGAATTGGAGCATATCGCTCCCAAAAGCAAAAAGGGCAAAAAGAAAGCTCCTTTGCGTAATTTGGGGGATTTGCTGTCTCTAATACTGACTCATTTTAGACAAGCACACCTACACAATCAAAATAGTTCCGTACCGGTGGTACTGGGCTTTTGTGAAACTATTGACTCTCCTGAAAAACAGGGCCTTATAGGCTTATTACGTGAACATAATTTTTATCTCCTACACCAAAATCCATACAATTTGGAGGCGGAAGTCGTAGGGGTAGGAAAAAAGTCAGCGGTCATATCCACAAAGCAACAGCAACTGCAATTCATCTTAAGTGAAGCTAGACAAGAGATTCGCGACAAGTTAGAAGCGGGAGAGGATGTAGAATTTTGGTTAGAAAGAGCAAATCTTTTGGGGATCGATTGGCAAGCGACTGAAGATGTAATTGAAGAGATAGATACGTCAAATGAAGAAATAGATGTTGATTCACAGCCACCCCTAAGCGACCAATCTGATACTATGCCATCCACGACCCTACAAACTGAGCTCAATCTCCCTTCATTGAAGGATGTATTCGAACTGAGACATCCCATCCCTCCTCAAAATGGCCAACCTTCCTATTGGCGATTAGAGGGCTTATACATCTTAGGTCAGCAACCCAAAATCTTGCATGGGCTTAGCTTCCCGGAACAGAGTCAGC
>CAZHOC010000712.1:0-3928 GCA_964534295.1 uncultured Bacteroidia bacterium
GTTCGCCTCGTTATCCCTGTCGTATCAAAAGTAGTCCAGCTCTGAAAAGGGGGTTCTAGCACGGTACTGTGCATTTCTCCCTGAAAATTATAGCCCCGCCAAGACTGTACTCCGCCCACCTCAGCGATAAAACGTCTTGAAAAACGTTTATGGTACAACCAATTCCATCTGATGATGGCTTTGCCCGCTATATCTCTCTGATCATACAGATCAAGCGAATCGACATCAAAGATTCGATTATTGATATTGGAGGTCATCGCAGACAAAGAACTTTTGAGATAGGCATTTTCCCGAACAGTCCGGCGATAAGAAATAATTGCTAAGGATTGCGCACCAGAAACTTGCGATCGCCGGCGATCATCTCGAGGAAGTCCCGAGCTACTTCCCCCAAAGAGCGTTAAAACGTCCACCGCGCCTTTTTTGGTGGGAAAGTGGAGCTTCAAGGCAAGGTCTTGATAATTGGTCAACTCTTCATCTACGATGATGGTATCAAGGAGGCTTCCAATAACATTGAGGACAGAAGAACGCATATTGATCAGGTACGAGCCCTTATAGCCTATTCTACGGCCAATGGGACCCTCTGAAGCGACTTCCAGTCCAAGAGTTCCAAGCTCTATACTGTGCTCAAATATTGAGTCATTGCCTTCCCTAATTCTCAGATCAAAAATCCCTCCCGTTGCATTGCCAAATTGGGCGGGAAAGGCACCAGTCAAAAATTCAGAGTTCTCGAGCAGATTGGTGCTAAGCATACTGATCGAGCCGCTAGAGGTCCCTTCTCGCCCAAAATGATTGGGATTGGGCACTTCTACTCCGTCTATCATCCACATAATGGAACGCGGATTATTGCCGCGAATGACGATTTCGTTGCGGATATCATTCTGACCAATTAGTCCTGCGAAGGATTGCGCATGCCGGGCCGGATCTCCATAACTGGCGGGATAGCGCCTGGCTTCTTCTACCGCATAGGATTGATAGCTCGTCGTCTCAAATGGATTCAATGGCGTAGCCATTGGATCGTCATCCGTAATTTGCACGGCATTGAGGGTATTGATTTTCTGTATAAGCTGCAGCTCTAGGACAACCTCCTTACCCGTACTGATCAACAGACTATTTTGGATGTAGGGCTGATACTCTACATGACTTACTTGCAATTTATAGCGACCAACCTCCACACTGTTAATGCGAAAATAGCCGTTTTCATCGCTATAGGTTCCTCTCAGAGGGACTGTATTGGGTAGGAAGACAGCTGCAAAAGGAATCGGCTGTTGAGAATCTTTGTCCCAAATACGGCCCCTAATGGTTTGGCGTGGAATAGGATTAGTTTCCTCAAGGCCTTGCCCGGGAGTAGCACTTAGTTTGGTGAAGATTACGATTTGGCCTGAGATACACCGATATTCTAAATCAGTCTCTTTTAAAAGTTGATCAAGGCATACTTGAAGAGATTGTTTATTCACTTGGAAAGCCTCAATCTGCTTAGCGGGAATACGATCGGGGCTATACGACAAGGGAAGGTGTAGGCGTTCCCGCAGGTCTCCCAAAACAGAAATCAAACTCTGATTCTCATAGGAAAGGGAAAAAGACTCCTGCAAGCGACATGGATCAGATTGCCCCCAAAGACAAAAGGGAACCCCAAGCAAGCAAAGCCAAAGAGTCAATAGGTGCTTCATAACTTCTTCCAATACGACAAGCCAATTTCGCAAAGCCCCTATCCGAAACAAAGCTGATTCTAGTTAAGTTATCGCATTATGGAATTAGACGCTGATTTTAACTATTCAGAGGAAGAATACTTCTTTATCTGTCCTTATTGCTGGCAACAGATCTCCATGATGCTCGACCCCAGTGTTAGCCGCCAAACCTATATCGAGGATTGCGAAGTATGTTGCAATCCTATCGAAATCACCTACACTGTCCAAGAAGGTCAAGTAGTCCAATTTGAAGCCTTAAATATCGAACAATGAATACCCGCAGCTTTTCTTTGCTAATTGTTTTAATGCTAGTCCCATTCTGCATTTTATGGGCCCAAGATCAATCTTTGCTAGAACTCAATACCAATCGCCTCCAACTCAACAAAACCAATATGTATGTGCTGGGTGGTTGGGCCGTCGGCAATATAGCGGTTCGTGGTATTCTGCGGGGCAGTACGCCAGGCACAAGTCGTTACCTCGATGAGAGGAACGTCTTTTGGAACGTTGTCAATCTCGGCCTCGCAGCAGGTGGACTATACGGCAGCTATACCACTGATCCTGCCATGCTGGGCCTTTGGGAAAGCTATCAAGAACAACAAAAGCTGGAGAAAATCTTACTCTTCAACCTTGCGCTCAACTTCACTTATATTACCGCTGGAGGCTATATGATGGAGCGTTCCAAAAATACCACAAACCGGCCTGAAAGACTCAAAGGATATGGCCAATCTCTCCTCTTACAAGGTGGATTTTTGCTACTCTTTGACACCGCCCAATACTTGCTGCATCACAATCAGGCCCAACCCAAGTTAGAGCAGTTATTAAGTCATCTGCAAGTAGGTCCACAAGGAATTGGTTTGCATTGGGTGTTTTGATATATTTCTTGTGAACAGATGAAAAGATAATGCTATGAGCACATTCACAAGTATACCAACGGTAGACCTAAATGATTACCGTAATGGCAGCCCTGAACAAAAGGCTGCCTTTGTCAAAAAATTAGGCGATTCCTTTTCCAATATTGGCTTTGCCATCGTTGCCAATCATGGAGTCACCGACGAACTGATCAAAAACGCTTATACTGCCTTTCAGGACTTCTTTGCGATGGACGATGAGACCAAGCGACAGTATGAAGATCCCGCCATTGCTGGCCAACGTGGCTATGTCTCCAAAGGTAAAGAACACGCCAAAGGTCGTAATGTAGGCGATCTCAAGGAGTTTTATCATATCGGACAGATCGTAGAAGATGGAGATGCCATCAAGTCTGAGTATCCAGATAATATCTTCCCAGATGACAAGGTGCCTGGCATGCGGGAGTATGGAGTGAATCTCTACCAATCGCTCGAAGGCAGTGGCCGTTATCTCCTGCAGGCGATCGCGGAGTACCTTGATCTAGACGTAAACTATTTTGATGATAAGATCCACAACGGCAACAGCATTCTGCGCCCGATTCATTACTTCCCCATCCCCAATCCAAGTGAGATTCCAGACGGAGCAGTGAGGGCTGCTGAGCACGAAGATATTAACCTGATTACCCTATTGATTGGTGCTAGTGCAGATGGCCTACAGGTACTGAACAAAGAAGGGAATTGGATCGATGCTAAGCCAGAGCCTAACCAGATCGTTATCAATGTGGGAGATATGCTACAGCGATTGACCAATAATCGCCTCAAGTCGACTACTCACCGCGTGATCAATCCCCCGAGGGAATTAATGCATTTACCGCGTTATTCGGTGCCTTTTTTCTTGCACCCACGCTCTGATATGGATTTGACCTCACTTGAAAGTTGCATCGACGAGGAGCATCCCAAGGCATATAGCGATATGACCGCCGGAGAATACCTCAATGAGCGCCTGAGGGAGATCGGCCTCAAAAAGTAGGGCGCTTCTTTGTTTTTTTGCCGCTTCGCGGAACGATTAAGTCGTTCCGCGAAGCGGTTTCTCTTTTGGCACTGAGGAGATGATACTAATGACCACAAAATCATTTAGGAGATTATCATTCCACTTTGTGGTAACAAGCACCATAAATTTCCCTCGGCAGGACTCGGGAAGACAAGAGTATTTCAAACAAGCTGGCCCCAATAAACAATAGTCATGCTGAGCTGCGCCGAAGCAACTTTAGGGATAAGCGTTCCGCAAAGCGGTAAGGGAATCAGAAAGATCCCTTGGCAGGAAAAGATCCCTTGGCAGGACTCGGGAAGACAAGAGTATTTCAAGCAAGCTGGTCCCCAATAAACATTATCATCCTG
>CAZHOC010000713.1:0-3925 GCA_964534295.1 uncultured Bacteroidia bacterium
CTTAGGTAGTCGTGGGAGCAGAACTTTTACTTTAAATACTGCGATTTTTTTTTTTAATCGACCTCCACAAACTCTGCAAAAATGTCCACCAATTTCTCGCGTAAGCTCCTCATGGCGTAGCCTTTACGAGAAATAATCGTTTTGAGATTTTCTCCTTTTTGCTCAGCAATTTCGCGGAGCGTATGCCCCTCAAGCTCGTTGAGCAAAAAGACTTCGCGTTGCGCGGAGGGCAGAGCATCTAAAGCTTCATATAGCTCCTCCCAAAACTGCTCTTGTAGGTAGAGAACCTCTGGTTGCTCCATGCCTTCGATCTCAGTCTCCGCCTCAAACTGATACTCTTCAGCCTCTTCATAGAGGTAGTCTTCCAGCCATTCGGGAGATTTCTTACGATAGAGATCAATGATCTTGTTGCGAATCACTCGATACAACCAAGCCCTTGGCTGTTGAATGTTTTGCTTGCTCCAAGCAGCACTAAATTGTAACCAAACTTCTTGCAGGATGTCTTCAGCATCACTAGGACTAGCCACACGACTCCTGATAAAGCCCTGAAATTCAAGACTTAGTTCGGAGATGATCTGATCTATTGATTTATCTGTATCCGCGCTGGGGGGAATTACTTCATCTGTCATTCAGTTAGGTAGTCGGTCGACAAATGAAAATACTTTAAAACAAGTGAAAATTATTTTTGTGGTACCCAGGCGGGCTCTCCATGATAAGCCGCTTCGGTGGTGATTTGGCGTTCGGCTGAGCCATCTATACCTATGGTAAAAATGTGGTCTTGCTCATTGCGTTGAGCATGAAAAGCAATGCGTTCCCCGGAGGGAGAAACTGCTATCTCTTCATAAAATAGGCTATCCTGGGTAATCGGACTAATTTCTAAAGTAGAGAGCTCCAATCTAAAAATGTCGTTATGAGAATCCTCCTCGTTATGAGAAGTAAAATAGATATTCTCTGCTTCAGGACCCCAAGAAGTATATTTTTCACGTAAAGAGGTTTTCGTGAGTCGTTTTACCTCAGCGGACTCAATTTCATAAAGGTAAATCTCCGGATTACCATCTCGATCAGAAATAAACGAAAATGATTTACCGCTCGGGCTCCATTTAGGACGATTGTTGGATGCTGGACTAAGGGGGATTTGGTTTGAGTTTGAGTGTCAAAAGCATAAATATGCTTGAAGCTACTATCAGACACAGTATACAAAGCCAATTGACCGTCAGGAGAAAGAATGAACTCTTCCAACCCATAAGTCTCTAAAGCCATAAGATTGCCTTCTATATCCATCAATTGGATGGCAAAAACGTCATTGGTATCAGAGGAATTATAAAGAAATCCACCTTGAGATTGGTTCCACTGGGGAGCCCAATCCCAGCCTAAATTTTGAGTTAGTTGTTTATGCTCTTTTCCCTCATGGTCAGTCAAGAAAATATCAAAATTACCAGATCGGTTTGATAAATAAAGCAGTTTTGCAGGCTTTGTGGGAGCAGGACTTGGTTGGCAAGCAAAAAACAAACTCGCGATAAGTAGGTAAACGTATCTCATTGTGTAGTGTTTCTATCCCCAATTTAAGTCCTCTTAGTCTGCTAGGGTTGTTATTTTTCTGCAGCTGGCATATGAGTCTCTCCCCACTCTTTCATTTGACTAATAATCGGAAATAAAGAGCGTCCCAAAGGAGTAATCGTGTACTCAACCCGTAAAGGAACCTCAGGAAAAATGGTACGCTCTAAAAAGCCATCTTTTTCAAGGTCGCGTAGCTGAGTGGTAAGCATTTGTTTGCTGATGCCGTTGATCCCTTTATGCAAAACACCGAAGCGATTTACTCCTTTGTCAATTAAGAACAAAAGGATGGGTTTCCACTTGCCTCCGATCTTACTCATGCAGTAGGTTACGGGGCAATCATAGCGTTCTACGCTTTGGATGGGTTCAGCCATGTGATTTTTTCAAAAATTTAACTTACTGATTATCAACAAAAGTACGCAAAATGTGACTAATAAATCTTTTTCTGACTACTTGCGGAATAAAGACCAATGTATCAGTTTTGGACCAATCAAACAAACCAAAGGAGTCAATTTTTCACTCCCTCTAAAACTGAAAATATTATGCTTACACAGCAGGAAAAACAAAACATCCAATTGGTCTGGGACGGCATGGGCGCCATCTTAGAAACGAAAAATGAACAAGTAGTCGAAGCTTCTTTCGCAGAGGATTTTATCCAACATAATCCTTGGGCAAAAGATGGCCTTCCACACATCAAAGAGATGCTCGCTTTTGATTTTGGTTACGTGCCAGTTCGCTGGGTAGCAGACCAAGATGTGATGGCCTATCATGGCTATTATACTGCCCCTAACCCCCTAGGCGATCATCCCTTGTTATGTGTAGATGCTTGGCGCATCGAGGATGGCAAAATCAAAGAACATTGGGATGCTCTTGCCCCCATGCCTAAGGAATGGGTTGAGCGTTCCACCGAAGGTGAAGGCCAAGGAGAGAAAGCCGTATCAGCCGAACAAAGAGCCGCTAATAAAGCCTGCGTCAAAGGCTTTCTCGATCATGTACTCAATCGCGGACGTATCGATCAGATCCCAAAATATGTGAGTCCAGATTACCAATACCATCATGAAACAGAAGGAATTCTTAGTGGACATGCAGTCCTAGAAGATCACATTGTCAACAAAAACGGTGGGCGCATGCTGCATGACAATAAGATGCTTTTGGCCTCAGGAGATTTGGTGATGGCTCATTCTCATTATTTTGGCTCCGCCGAACGCGTAGTCTTTGATTGGTTTAGATTGGATGATAACAGCCAAATCGTCGAGCATTGGAGCGTTGAGCAGCCGATCACTCCACTCGAGGAAGTTGCAAATGAACATCCACACTTTTAATCCAAAAGCATGATCAGAGCTATCATTCGGCCTAAGGGTGGGAAGAATCTTTCGACTATGGAGCTTGCGGAAATTCCCGCCGCTCCTCTAGGGCCCAGACAAGTACGCCTAAAAATGGCTTCTAGCCGGATCAATCCGGTAGACATCGACTTGATGAAAGGAATGCCTTTTCTCAAATACCAAAAGCCCCAAATTGGTGGGGTAGATGGCGCTGGGACTATCCTAGAGCTTGGGCCAAAAGTAAAAGGATTTCAAGTCGGAGACGAAGTCTTTTTTTACCGTGCCTTTACTGATATTGGGAGCTGGGCGGAGGAAATCGTCATCAATGCCAAAGATATTGCTCCTATCCCAAACAACATTTCCTTACAAGATGCTGGAGCAATTGCCCTGCCTTTACTCACAGCCTATGAGTCTTTACAACAGCTAGGCGCAAAGCCGGGAGAGAAAATATTGATTCATGCAGGAGCTGGAGGAGTAGGTTTTCAAGCAGCACAATTGGCTCAGCATATGGGGCTTGAGGTAATCACGACTGCTAGCAAAAATGATTTTCCAGTATTGAAAAGTCTTGGCCTAGGACAACTGATCGATTATCGTACGGAAGACTTTGCAGCCTTAATCGGCGAAGGAGAAGTCGATTACATATTTGATCTAGTTGGTGGTGAGACGCTGGTGAAATCGATTGCCTTAAAAGCTCGCAAACTTATCTCCGTCAATTATCCTGATGTGAATAAGCTGGGAAAAACGGGGATGAAAATGCCCGGCTTTTTAAAGGCGATTATGCGCTTAGCGACCAGTAAGTATCCTCGAGCAGCGAAAAAAGTTGGCGTCCAACTGATTGGTCAAGTGACCGGTCCAAATGGTAAATTGTTAAGGGAGGCGAGCGATATGGTAACTGGCATATCGGATTATCAGGTAAAGAGCTATCCTATTTTGGCATTCGACGAAGTCGAACGCTCAGGCATGGAGGGTACTCGTCCGGGAACTGTATTGGTTTTATAAAAATGAAAGTGGGATGGCTGCTTAAATCATCCCACTTTCATAATTATTAG
>CAZHOC010000714.1:0-3923 GCA_964534295.1 uncultured Bacteroidia bacterium
CTACTAGAGAGTAATCCCGACTATTTGTCCGTAGAAGGCAATCTAGCAGGTTGTAATAATCATTCAGAGATCGAGCTAGCCTGTGAGCAGAAACCAGCGCCTGAGGCTTTTGAGTATCGTCTTTTTCCTAACCCTAGTCGGGGAACGCTCAGACTCGAACAAAACGAAGAACTCATTTTTATCAATCAGATAGACTTTGTTGATACCAAAGGGAGTTTGGTTTATCGGCAGAAGCGCGAAGAATTCGATTACTTTGATTATTTTGATTTGAGGCAGTTAGCTGGCGGTTTGTATCATGTGATACTCTATACCGATGCCGGTGAAACTCGCCTAGAAAAGATCATTTTTGACTAAGTACCTATTCTTTTATGCGCTGGACTCTGCTACTCTTTTTGCTATTGGGCCAAATTACGCTTCAGGCTCAGGCCCCTAAAGTAGTGGGCTATTTGCCTTTTTATCGTTTTAGCCTCAATGAACAGCTTGCTTACGAGAAGCTAACTCACCTCAATCTGGCTTTTCTCAATCCTGACAGCTTAGGTAATTGGTCCATAGGGGGAGCGGATATCAATCCCATCATCCAAAAAGCGAGACAAGTAAATCCCAATATCCAGATTTATATCTCCATTGCTGGGGGGGCTTTGACTGCAGAATGGGCGGCTGCCTATGACAAATTCATGCAGCCGGATAAAGTAGGAGCTTTCGTGCAATCCTTGATAACCTATGCCAATCAATATCAACTAGATGGTTTAGATATCGACTTAGAGTGGAGCCATGTCAACAGTTTGTATAGCCCTTTTGTCCTCGCCTTGCGAGACTCGGTTGATATTCATGGCCTTGGCCTGACGGCGGCTTTGCCGGGCACTTATCGCTATCCAGAGATCAGCGATCCCGCGCTCCAGGCCTATGATTGGATCAATTTGATGGCTTATGATCTTACTGGCTCTTGGGCGCCCAGTAATCCTGGGCCGCATTCCCCCTACAGTTTTGCTACTCAAAGCATCACTTATTGGCAAGGACAGGGCTTACCCCAAGAACAAATGGTGCTCGGTGTACCCTTTTATGGATATGATTTTTCTAGTGGGGGTAGTGCTTTTACCTATGGCAGTATGGTTGCAGAGGACACGACCTACGCTTGGATAGACCAAGTAGGTCAGCGCTATTATAACGGTATCCCTACCATCCGCAGCAAGACAGCTTTGGCACTACAGTCTTGTGATGGCATCATGATTTGGGAGATAGGGCAAGACGCCTTCGGCGAACACCAGAGCTATTCCTTGCTTTCGACCATTGACGAAAGCATCAATATTAGTAGTAGCCTTGAAGGGAGTTGGCAGGAACAAATCTCCATTGGCCCCAATCCCTTCCAAACCTCTTTTAAATTATTCACTGACTCAGGCGTAGCGCTGGATTGGTCCCTTTGGGATATGCAGGGTCGAATCGTCAAAAAAGGGCAATTACTCAATGGCCAAAATCAAATAGAAGTGCTCACCCATGAGTTGGCGGCAGGTCTTTACCACCTCCGTCTTCAATACCAAGATCAAGTACTACAACAAAAAATGGTAAAATATTGAGTCAGAAATGTATCAGGATATAAAACTTTTTTAATAAGCTCCCGTACATAAAAGAGAAGAGACACAGCACTATCATGATACAATTACTTAGTTCTCTTCAAACACAACAAACATTCACCATTTAGTCGCCCCTCCGCATTTGCGGAGGCTTTCGGCTTTGAATTGGTACGAGGATTGTTTTTTTACTAACATTGTTTAGTCAAAAACAGCCCCGAATGCGGAACTTCTTTCTCATCTGTCTTAGTATCATTTTTCTCTCAGCCTGTGAGTCAGGCTCTTCTTCTCAAGCTATTGTTCAACCTACTAGTATCATTCCTGTACCTACTGAATTGAGTTGGCAGGATGGTTTTTTTCAATTTGATGAGCAAAGTTGTTTTATCGTTCCCGCAGGGGACGCCGACCTCCTACAAATCGGATCGCAGCTTGCCCAAATCATTCGTAAGTCCACCGGACTCCCTCTACCTGTCAAGACCCTTGACGATAGCGAGCTCAACAACAATGCAGTAATCCTAAGGAGAGATGAACGAATCGAATCTCCAGAAGCATATCATTTAAGCATTGACAAAAACGCAGTCAGAATTAGTGCCAATAGTGCATCTGGGATTTTTTATGGCATACAGACCATTCGACAGATGTTGCCTCTAGAGGCCCCTAAGCGAAATTTGAGGCTACCCGCGGTAAAAATCGTCGATGAGCCGCGCTTTGGATATCGAGGCATGCACTTAGATGTAGCTCGGCATTTTTTCAGTGTCGAAGAAGTAAAGACCTATCTCGATCTGATGGCGCTTTACAAATTCAATCACTTTCATTGGCACCTAACCGATGATCAAGGATGGCGCATTGAGATCAAACAATACCCTCGCCTCACTGAGGTGGGAGCATGGCGTTCCGAGACTCGGATAGGCCACAACAGAGATGAGCCAGCCCAATATGACGGCCAAAAGCATGGCGGTTTCTACACCCAAAAAGAAATCCTTGAGATCATCGAATATGCCGATGACCGCTACATCACCATCATCCCAGAAATAGAAATGCCCGGCCATGCCTCAGCGGCTTTAGCGGCTTACCCGCAGCTAGCCTGTCAGCCAGGAGAGTATGAGGTAGCCAAAGACTGGGGCGTATTTGAGGACGTTTTTTGTCCAACAGAGGAGACATTTACCTTCCTGCAAAACGTATTGACGGAGGTTACCAACTTATTTCCCAGTAAGTATATCCACATTGGTGGCGATGAGGTCCCGAAAGCCCAATGGGAGCGCAGTCGTTTTTGCAGGCGTTTGATTAGAAGATTAGACTTGAGAGATGAGGCAGGTTTACAGTCTTATTTTATCAGCCGCATCGATACTTTTCTCAACAGCAAGGGTCGCAAGCTAGTGGGTTGGGATGAGATATTGGAGGGCGGATTAAGCCCTAACGCTACGGTCATGTCTTGGCGGGGCGAGCAAGGAGGCATTGAAGCGGCTAAGCAAGGGCATGATGTGATTATGACGCCCAATAGTCATTGCTACTTTGATTATTATCAGGGAGATCCCGAACAGGAACCACTAGCCATCGGAGGCAATCTTCCCGTCCGTAAAGTATACGAGTATCAACCCATCCCTGCAGCTTTGGATGCTCAAGCGGCTAGCCACATACTCGGTGCCCAAGGCAATGTTTGGACAGAGTATATCAAGACGGAGGATAATCTTCTATATATGGTCTATCCTCGCGCAGCGGCATTGGCAGAAGTGCTATGGTCCCCTCAAGAAGCGCGTAACTGGGCCGACTTTGCTAGCCGGTGGGAAGAGCATTTGCCTCGCTTCGCGGAACGAGGAGTCGAACCCGCAATGCAAATGTTTGGGCTAGAAGACAGCGTTTATGTGCAGGACAAAAAGATCATGATTGATCTCAGTACGATTGCAAGTGAGGCCAAGATCCATTACCAGCTTGATGGCACAGATCCGAGCCCAGAAAGTCCTGTGTATGAGCAAAGTGTTTCGATTACAGAGAATACAGCGTTCCGCGCAACGGTCTACCGAGAAGGCCAACAATTAGGAAATATCTATCGCGAGGACTTCCTCTTTCACGGCGGCGTTGGTGCTAGTTTGGCCCAAGAAGGATTGTGGAGTAAAAAATATACTGCGGGGGGAGCCAATGGCCTGGTTGACGGTCGTTTGGGTAGTATCAATCATAATGACGGACATTGGCAGGGATATGAAGGTACGCGCTTAGATTTAACGATTGACCTTGGCGCTGTTCAAAATGTTCCTTCCATCGACATGCATTTTCTTTATCATCCCGATAATTGGATCATGCTGCCTCGACGAGTCGAAATTCTAGCCTCTCAAGACGGCAATAACTTTACGAGCATTAGAG
>CAZHOC010000715.1:0-3922 GCA_964534295.1 uncultured Bacteroidia bacterium
ACGATCAGTGTTTACCGATCATCATTGTCTTGATTTTGGTGATAGGTGCTGCCCTACTCGTAGGTTGGTGGTTTTGGCACAGACAAGCATTACGACAAAAAGCTCAGGAGACAGATCTACAGCAGCGATTGCTTCGCTCACAGATGAATCCCCACTTTTTGTTCAATGCTTTGAACTCTATCCAGCGTTTGTTTCAGGACCGTGATACGGAACGCGCAAATGAGTATCTCGAAGGATTTGGGCAGTTGATGAATGATATTCTAGATCAGTCAGGCCAAGAATGGATTCTATTAGTAGATGAGCTACGCACACTAGAACTTTATCTACGGATGGAGCAGTATCGCTTAGAGAATGGATTTCGCTATGCCTTGCATCTGCCTCCTGGGATTGATGCCTATCAAACTCAGGTGCCACCCTTGATCTTGCAGCCTTTAGTTGAAAACGCTATTTGGCATGGTATCGCTCCTTTAGAAAAGGAAGGCTTGATTGAAATCAATTTTAGTTGGAACCAAGGCAGGCTTGAATGCCAAATTGTTGATAATGGCGTTGGCTTAAGTCATAGCCACCAAAAGCAGCATGATCGTCATCAACCAAAGGCCCTTAACATCCTAAACGAACGCTTGGGAATTGAATCTGGGTTCCACTTACGCGAGCGTAAGGATACTCATGGTGAGACCCTGGGTACTGAAGCGAAGCTATTTATCCCCGTCAAGCAATCAAGCGGATCATTGAGTACGACCAAATAATCAAAAAGCATGACCCGAGGATCATTGACCATTGAAGCAGATCAAAGAAGCGACTACCTTAGAGTCAATGCTTTAAGGCATCAATCATGTAAGCAAAAGAATTTAGAAACCAGCCCCATTGCCGTTTTAAAAAGACGGTATAGATATCCGCTCCTTTCGAGTGGATATCTTTTTTGTCAGAGGCCTGAAACATTTGCATTATGAAAACCCTCAGCAGCTTTTGTCTATTGCTTTGGCTCAGTCTCTCGAGCTTACTGGGACAGAATGCATATATAGATAGTCTGAAAAATCTTTGGCACACTCTGCCAGAAGATACGATGAAGGTAATGACGGGCCTGCGCTATGGGCAACATTTGTTCTCGCGCAATCCTCCTTTGGGCTTGGCTGTAGTCAACGAAGCAGGCTGTTTGGCCGATTCCTTACGTTTTACCAAAGGACAGTTTTACAGTCTCACGCTTACCTTTGATTATTTTCTTAATACAACCCAGTGGGATTATGCTTGGGGACAAGCCCAGCAGATATTTGCTTGGTCAGAGCAATATGAGCGAATTTTATATAAACAAGAAGCCTATCAAAAGTTGGGTTCTGCGGCGGCAAATCTTTATCGCCCAGAGGCGGATGATTATTTCAAACAGGCCTTAGTTATTGGTGCTACAGCCAACAAAAATGATAAACAGGCCATCGATACCGATATCCGCACCCGTTATTTATACAGCCAATACTTAATCGAGAAAGGGCGTTCGCCGGAGGCAATGGAAGTCTTACAGGTTGGGGTAAAGCTCGCACGAGAAACTGGTGATTTAGCAAAAGAAATTACCCTAACCAATGTGGTAAGTACCCTTTGGGCCCGGCTCGAAAACTTTGACAAGGCAATAGAAAACCAGAAAAGCGTTCTCCGATTGAGGAGAGACCAAGAAAACCCAAATGGCATGGCCCACTCCTATCAAGTTCTTGGGGGATCTTTTTACGGCCTGCATCAGTTTGATAGTGCCATTTACTATACCGAAAAAGCGCTGCAGATATTTGAGCAAACCCAAGACCTGCCTGGCATTACCTCCTCGCACAATAACCTTGGTCAGATGTACGATCAACAAAAAAATGTTGAAAAGACAGAATATCATCTACAAGAGGCCATCAAACTCTATGAAAAAACCCAGGACTACGACGGAAAGGTCCGAACCCAAATCAACCTAGGCGCCTTTTTGGTGCGACAAGGCAAAGTGCGAGAAGGTCGACGGGCAATCCAAGAGGGGACGAGGCAGGCAGACTCATTAGGGAGCAAAATGCTGAGACGATTAGCTTATCTAGCAAACTATGAAAGCTTAGCTAATCTTGGTCTGTACCAACAAGCCTATGAGTATCGGGTTCGCTACCACCAACTCAAGGATAGCATGATCAATGAGGAAAATTTGGTTACCATAGCCGAGTTGGAGAAAAAGTACAAAACGGAGCGGCAAGAACGGGAAATTGCGGATCTCAAGGAGGAAAAAGCTTCACAGGATTTAGAAATTCTCTTGGTTCAGCAATCTGCGGCTCGCCGAACGCTTCTCATCTATGCCCTCATGGGAGCATTGGTATTGGGCGCCTTATTGGGTTGGCTTTTTATGCAGCGAAATCGCCTTCGCCAGCGGCAAAAGTCTATGGAGCTACAACAACGTCTGTTGCGCTCGCGCATGAATCCTCATTTTATATTTAATGCTCTCAATTCTATTCAGCGACTTTATCAAGATGGTGATCAGCTACGAGCAAATGATTATGTGGCAGATTTAGGACAGTTGTTGCGGGGAATTTTGGATCACTCGGGAGAAGAGAAGATTTCGCTAGAAGAAGAGATTGCCATGCTACAGCGCTACCTGCGGATGGAGCAGCATCGCCTAGATGATGGCTTTCAATATGAGATTGTCCTCGACGAATCTCTTGATACCTACGATATCATGGTGCCTCCCCTCATCTTACAACCCTTAGCCGAAAATGCGATCTGGCATGGTATCCTGCCCAAGGGTGGCAGAGGACAGATCAAGGTTAAGATTTGGGCCGATGAATCGATCCTGCACTTTGAGGTGATGGATGATGGGATCGGTTTGGCAGAAGCCCGCCGTAATCGTCAACTAGATCATGATCCCAAAGCCCTTACGATTTTGGAAGAACGTTTGGGCAGTGGTCGCTCTCTCAGCCTTGCTGAACGCCGGGACGAAAAAGGTGCCGTAATGGGAACAGAAGTACGCTTTTCTGTCCCTTTGGTTTGGCGCGAAGAAGACTAAAAGAGGTCGCTGCTAGCTCTTTGTACTTAATACTTTATACTAATTACATCTCACTAGCTATATTTAGTAATGATTAAGGCGGTTCTGATTGATGATGAGAAAGATGCTCGTATACTCCTTCGGAGAACGATTGAAAGCGTTCCGCAAGCGGTAGAAATAATTGGCGAGGCAGATGATGTTGATACAGGTCTGGCGCTGCTTGAAAAAGTGGAAGTGGACATTGTCTTCCTAGATATCCAAATGCGCAAAGGGACGGGTTTTGATCTTTTATTATCCTTGCAGGAACGCCCATTTGAAGTTGTCTTTATCACGGCCTATAATCAATATGCATTGCGGGCTTTCCAGTTTGCTGCCTTTAGTTATTTGCTCAAACCGATCAAGCGATCAGAGTTGTCTGAGGTTTTGGCCCGCTTCGCGGAACTCCAAGACGCGAAGGCAGAAGTTTCGGCTGAACAACTAGCCGTGCTGCAACAGCAATATCGTTCAGATCAGGCCGATCGGATTGTTTTACCTAATAGCGAGGGCTTTCGAGTGGTAGAGTTAAAGGACATCATTTATTTAGAAGCCGATCGCAACTATACCCGCTTTTATCTAGCCGATGGCAGCAAAGAGCTGATCAGTAAAACGCTTAAGCATTACGAGGGGATGTTGCATAGTCAGGGCTTTTATCGGATTCATCAGACCTACCTGGTGCAGCTAAGATATGTCCGTCGTTTTCGCAAAACTGATGGTGGATTAGTAGAGATGAGCGACGGAGCAAGCCTTCCCGTTGCACGTCAGCGTAAGGCTGGTTTTCTCCGCAAATTCGCCTAAAAGGCTAGCTTGCAAATTCAGATACTTTATGTAAATTTGCCAACCCTTACAGAGAGTTGCCGGAGCGGTCGAACGGGCTCGCCTGGAAAGCGAGTATACCTC
>CAZHOC010000716.1:0-3906 GCA_964534295.1 uncultured Bacteroidia bacterium
TTCCAATAAAAAAATTTTACAAAAAGATTAATGCCCTTGGCAAAACAGAAAAACCGCCTTTTTGAGCCGTTAAGAACATTTATTCCAGAAAAAGAACATACGTTACAGGATTAGGGAAGCAATAATTTTCTCCTGACGGATGAATTGTAGCACCTTTGATACGTCAGGATTTTGGGCCCATAAATCAATGACGTTTGTAGCGGAAAGCCCCGCTATAATCTTAACCATTGTTTTACATTTTAATTCGTCAGCACATGCGAACTCTGTTCCTATATCTACTGATATCGATATCCTCATTGCCAATATTTGCGCAATGGACAGCCCTCGATTCGGCCTTGGTGCCCGCCAACTATCACTCCAATCAAATTAAGATTGCGCCTGATGGTTCGGTCTGGGATATCTCTGGGGTCAATGCTTTTCCGGCGACTGGAACCAGTCCTGTAGTCAACCGTTCCACCGACGGTGGGCTTACATGGACAACTGATACGGTACTATCTATACCTGACACTTGGCCTTATACGATCAGCCCACTTGATAGTATGCACGCCTGGATGTCAGCCGATCGGATGGGACTATACTTTACCGATGATGGTGGCCAGACTTGGAATCAGGATACCTCTATCAACTTTGCGGTGCCTTTAGTACACTTCTTTGATAGCAATAATGGTTGGGCCTATACCTATGACACCACTACTTTTGTTGTCAATGCTAGTATTACCTCTGATGGTGGGCAAACTTGGACGCATATCAATACCGCTTCTAGCAATAACCCAGCGGGTACTTCTGTCCCCACTTATGATTCCACCGAGTTTCAAGGTTATTTTTCTTGGGCGACGGGCTCAGGTTATGATGTCATTGGTGATACCATAGTCATTGGCACCAATAAGGGTTATTGGATGTCCCAAGACCGAGGCTACAATTGGACGCGCCATTTTAGCCCCTTACAAGGCCTAAACTATCTGCCCGTAACCATCGCGGTCAAAGACGCCCAAACGGTCATGATCGTTACAGATTACGATACGACCTTCTCTTTTGGGCAGCCTACCGCCTCCTTTACCACCCGAGATGGGGGACAAACTTGGACACAAGGCACACCTGCGCTCGCAGTAGCTGGTCTAAGTTATATACCAGGCACTGCTGGGACCTTCGTCCTAGGGAGTCTCGTCGCCACAGGGGGAGGCGTTGGCACAGCCATCACCTATGACATGGGAAATAATTGGTATACGATCGATAATACCACCTCTATCGGTACCCTAGACTTTCTCAATGATAGCGTGGGTTATGCTGCTTCTGCCAATGGCCCTTTTGGCTCCAACAATCTGGGGCAAATATTTAAGTGGGATTTTGACTGTCTAGTGCTTAGGGATACCGTTCAGCTTGCTGTATGCAAAAGCTACACGCTGCCTAGTAATGGTTTGACTTACGAAGCACCCGGCATGTATGATGTGGTATTGAACAGCTCTTTTGGTTGTGATTCTATCGTAACGCTTGATCTTACGTCAACGGGACCAAGTACCTTAGTCAACCAAAATGGCAGTACCCTTATCGCGGAGGATATCCCCTCCAACACTACCCACCAATGGCTACGCTGTGATCAAAACTTTAGCCCAATAGCCGGGGCTACGGTAACGATTTACACCGCAACAGAAAGTGGGCAGTATGCCGTCGAAGTCAACTCTGCAGGCTGTGTGGATACTTCTGATTGCTTCTTGGTCTGCTTTCCCTCCACCGAAAGCATTGTCAAAAAGGAAGATACTTTGAGCGTTGAATCTGGCGCAACTAGCTATCAATGGCTGGATTGCAACAATGACAATGCTCCAATCAACGGTGCTACAGCCGAGTCATTTGTCCCCAGTACTAGCGGCACCTTTGCAGTAACCATCACTTCTGCGATTGGATGTGTAGATACCCTGCCTTGTGTCAATCTCTTTCTCACAGACATTGATCAGCTAAGGGCGGAAGATTTCCAACTTTCCCCAAATCCTGCAAAAGAACAGTTAAGAATTAGCATCCCGCCATCACTAAGGAATAGTAGCCTTGACATTCTAATACTAGATATGAGCGGACGCGTCATGATGCGCGAACGAGATATCTATAGTGAAGGGGAAGCCAAATTTGATACACGAGCCTTAGCCTCAGGCATTTACATGCTTCAGGTTCGAGACGAAGACGAATCGGTCTTAAAGCGATTCGTCAAGAGATGAACATGTTTTTCCTATTCCTGCTCTCCTCTTTTTAGAGGAGGGTGGGAACCCATTTTCCAAACTTCTACAACATGAAAGCTATCGATTTTGAAAACGGATCTTCTATTCTATTTACCACTGGTGATTATCAGGTGGAGATGTGCCTCACGGCACAAGAATGGAAAGAAGCACTGGTCAAGAGAGCCAAGTTTTACGACGTAACAGAAGATCAAATCCTTTCGCCCGAGGGCGATGAGTTTGACTACCAGTCCAATTGTAAGCTCTTTATTGTCAAGCGCAACAATGAAATTGTGGGCACTGTGCGTAGCCTTACCTACAATAGCGCCTATGGCTGGCAGGCTTGTCAGCTTAGTGGTTATTATCCAGAAAGCTTTGAGGCTTTTGACACTAAGATGCGTACGCCAATCTTAGAATCAAGTCGCTTTGCGATTTCGCCCAAACTTGACCGCAGAGCTTCTTTCGAGATCCAGGGAATATTATTTCGTGTCCACAATCTTGCCGTCCAAGTAGAACAAGTGGACTATATGACGACCATTATCAGACCGAGACATCAGCGCTTTTACGAAAAGTATATGGGTATGAATCCAATTGCCCCAACAAGAGTGTTGGTGGGCTTAGATTTAGTACCGATGGCGGTTTCCTTGCCGCAAGAATGTAGCTTTAAATACTCAGACCCAGAGGTACTAGGCATAGATACCGAGGCTTGTATTGAACGTTACAAAGAATTGCGTACTCGTCTGTTGGCATTTTCGGGCATATTTTCTTCGAGTACCATGTCTGCATGAAACCCATTATCCTCATCACGGGGACTAGCATGGGGATCGGCTCCACCTTAGCCAAAGCAGCGAGGACCGAATACCAGGTGCTAGGCACCTCGCGTAATCCTCGCTCAGATCCAGCACTAGGATTTAAGGAATATCTACTTGACCTAGCTAATCTAGAAGATATTGAGGCCTTTGCGGATGAGTTACATAAGGATCTTCATGGAGCAAAACTCCATGCATTAATTCACAATGCAGGGGTGATGATCCCCGGAACTGTCCTTCATACTCCCGTTGAGACCTTTGCCTATCAAATGCAGGTCAACTTGCTCGGGCTCTACCAATTGACGCAATTACTGATTCCGATGATGGCGGAGGGGGATAGCCGGATACTGAATATTGGCTCAATATCCGCCAGGTTCACCAATCCATTTCAAGGGATGTATAGCGCCTCTAAGGCTTCTATGGCCTGTATGACCAAGTCTTGGCGTATAGAACTAGAACCTAAGGGGATTCAGGTGAGTCAATTGGATTTCGGCAATGTACGCACGGGCGTGCACAAAAGAGTGATTAGGCAATTAGATGTGCTATTGCAGGCTGCTTCTGACTTTAGCCACTTGGGCCCCGATATCCGCAAGCTGATACTGAGCAAAGAACGTAGGGCCATGTCAACTGACAAAGCCACCATGCATATCCTCAGGATTTTGAAAAAATCACGTCTCAGAGCATTCTATCTATTTGGTAAGGATGCCCAAAGACTCAATCTGATACGAAAACTGCCAAACCCTTGGCTTGAGGCGCTGATCAAAAGGAAGATCGGCCTCCGTTAGTGAAAAAGAATAAAGACAAAGTGCGACCTATTGGCTGTAGGGACCAAGCTGTTGGCTTGGCGGCACTTTGTCTCTATCGAATTACCCTCTATTGCTTTTTGGCAACAAATC